>CAOKMR010000096.1 GCA_948469815.1 uncultured Clostridiaceae bacterium
CGAGTAAAATTTGCTTTTTTCTAAAGCAAATTTTCCACGATTTATTTTACTTTTTCTGCAAATCTATTGTCTACTACATCGCTAAAGTTAGCTCTTTTATCTAATTGTCCTGCTTGCTCCATTATTGTTTGTAGTAAGTTAAATCCGCTTTCAGAGACTACTGGTGTTGTGTTCCATGGGTCTATGTCTATATAGTTTTGTACTACTTTTATTAATAGGTCTCTGTCTGTGTCTGGGAAATATTCTGAGATTGCTTCTGCTATTTCTTCTGCTGTATGGTTTTGTACCCATTTTAAGCCTTTGTTTATTGCATTTGTAAATGATTGTATTACTTCACTGTTTTTGTCTACATAGCTTGATGTAGCAAAATATGTTGTATATGTTACTTCATCTGTTTCGGCTCCTATTGATGCTACAATGTATCCTGCTTTTGCATTTTCTGTTGCTGATGCTGTTGGTTCAAATAGTGCTACATAGTCTGCGTTTCCTGCTGAGAATGCTCCTGCCATTAAATCAAAGCTTATACTTGTGTCAAGTGTAACGTCTTTTTCTATGTCTATTCCATTTTTCCTTAATGCATATTGCAGTGTCATGTTAGGTACTCCACCAACTCTTCCTGGGATTATTACTGATTTTTTTACATCTGTCCATTTGAAATCATCATTCTTTTCTCTACTTACTAAGAATGAACCATCTCTTTTTGTTAATTGTGCAAATACTTTTGGATAGTCTGTGCTTCCTTGGTTATATACATATATTGAGGCTTCTGGTCCTGCAAATCCTATGTCTACTTGGTTTGATAGTACTGCTGTCATAACTGAGTCTGCCCCTGAACCTGTTGTTAAGTCTATTTTTAGTCCTTCTTCTTCGAAGTACCCTTGACTTAATGCTACATATTGTGGTGCATAGAATATGGATCTTGTAACCTCCATTACTTTAATTTCCTTTATTTCTTTCTTTTCATTTGTTTCATTTGCATTTGCAACATTAGTTTGTTGCGTAGTATTATTATTTATAGAACCAACTCCAAAACCTATGAAGAAGCCTATAACTCCTACTAAAATTGCAACTGCTACCATTATTGCAATAGTCTTCTTGCTCAAAATAAAACCTCCTTTTTTATATTTTCTTTATATATTATGCTTATGTTAATAATGTGTGAGGGGGTTAAAGATTTTTCTTTTACTTAGCAAAAGATGTAAGGGCACAATACACCGCGCCCCTACAAGCAAAATTTGCATAAATTACATAACTGGATAAAATTACTATAATTCGTTATATAAACATCATCATGAATAAAGGATAATGTTCAATTCCTAAATTATCAATATATACATTAGTATCTTTTTCTAATTTAATATATCTTGATACAGTTTTATAATTATTAATAATGGAATTTAGAGATTTTGATTGTTTATTGTTTCCTGATTTTACTTCAATTGCTGTTACAATTCCATTACTATTTAATATAAAATCAATTTCTAATTGACTTTTCTTCTCATAGTACATTATATCACTATATCTAGTTTGAATTTCTTCAGCACATATATTTTCTAAAATAGCGCCTTCGTTTATATATAATTCATCATTTAATATATCTTTTTGTATTCCCTCTTCATACATAGACATTAAAAGTCCTGTATCTCTCATATATATTTTAAAACAATCTAAACGCAGATTTGATTTTAGTGGAGCTGCTGGTTCTGTAAGATTATAACAATAATTAATTATTCCAGCATTTTTTAGCCATTCAATACTAGTACTGTATTTTCTCTCTCCAACATTTTTTTCTCCTTCTAAAATATTTACATAAGAGAATTTTTTATTTTTCTTTGCTAGTTGTGCAGGAATACTATCAAATGTATTCAATACTTTTTGCCTAATACTTGTTTCTGCATATTTTACAACATCTAATTTATAATCCTCTATCATTGATTTTTGCAAAGTCATTACTTTTCCTAAACTTTTTTCTTTTACATATTCATCAACAATTCTTGGCATGCCTCCTACTATTAAATACATTCTAAATTGCTTATTTAATTGTGCCAATATATATTCATTAATAGATGTTTTATCTTCAAAACTTTTCTTAACTTGTAAAATTAACTTTTCTTTTATTCCAACTGCCCATAAAAACTCTTCAAAATCAAGTGGGTACATATCTACAATTTTCTCATATCCAACTGGATATGATGTTATTTCTTTATAATATAATCCAAGTAGTGAACCTGATGCTATAACATCAATTTTTTTATCTATTGCAAAACTTTTTAAAGCAACTCTAGCATTTGGACAACTCTGAATTTCATCTAGAAACAAGACTGTTCTCCCTGGTTTTATTTCTATATTAGGAAATGTTACTTCTAATTTCATAATTAAAGTATTAGCATCTAAATCTCCACTAAATATGTCCTTTAGAGTTGGCGATAATTCAAAATTTATATATATATAGCTTTCATAGTTTTCTTTACAAAATTGTTCTATTATAAAGGTTTTTCCTACTTGTCTGGCACCTCTTACTAATAGACATTGCTTGTTTTCTTCGTTTTTCCACTCTATAAGTGTTTTTGTTATTTTTCTTTTTAGCATAAAATATCACCTCTGATTTAGATTATACAACTTTTCTTAATTTTGTGCAAGTTTTTACTGCCACTTTACGATATTTATGCAAGTTTTTATTGTCACTTTTATATCATTGTTGCAATTTATTACTACTATTTTTGATAAGATTTACGATTTTCTGTAATTAAATTTGTGTTTGTGGGGATGAATCCATTCTTTTGCCATTTTTATTTTTTTTCTCGTAAAATAATTTTTTCTAATATTACTACACTTTGATACATTATTGCTGCAAGTATTCCTAAGATTATTACACTTGTCATTACTAAGTCTAATTGGAATACTTGACCTCCATATACTATTAAATATCCTAATCCTGCTTTTGATACTAGGAATTCTCCTGTTATTACTCCTACAAGTGATAGTCCTATATTTACTTTTAGTGTATTTATAAATGTAGATATATTACTTGGTATTACTATTTTTGTTAATAGTTGCCATTTTGTTGCATTGAAGCTTTTTGCCATTTTTATTTTTTCTTTGTCTGTATTTACAAATCCATTTGATATATCTAGTACTGTTACTATTAATGAAATTGCTATTGCCATTACAATTATTGCTGGAGTGCCAGCTCCAACCCATATAATTATTATTGGTCCTAATGCTGTTTTGGGTAAACTGTTTAATACTACTAAAAATGGTTCTAATACTTTTGATAAAAATTCTGACCACCATATTATTATTGCTATTATTATTCCTAATATTGTACCTGCTAAAAATCCTATTATTGTTTCATATGCAGTTACCCATAAATGCATCATTAAATTGTTGCTTTTTATATTCATAAATGTGTCTAATATTCTACTTGGACTACTTGTTATAAAACTGTTTATTACTTTTGCTTCTGCAAGTACTTCCCAAAGTATGATAAATGCTATTAATACAAATATCTGAGTAATTAGTACTGTTATTTTGTTTATCCTTATTTTTCTTAAATACTTTTTTCTGTCTTCTGAAATATTTTTATTATCCATTTATATCCAACTCCTTCCAAAGCAAATCAAAGTATTTGCTAAATTCTGGTCTTTCCCTACAGTTAATAGGAGTTCTATTTTCCATGTCAAATTTGATTTCATGTATATTTTTTATTTTTGCTGGTCTTCTACTTAATACTACTACTCTGTCTGATAAACTAATACTCTCTGATATATCATGTGTTACGATTAATGCTGTTATTCCTTCTTGTCTTAAAATACTGTATACGTCTTTTGTTACCATTATTCTTGTTTGATAATCTAGTGCTGAGAATGCTTCATCTAATAATAATATTTTTGGTTTTATTGCTAGTGTCCTTATAAGTGCTGCTCTTTGTCTCATTCCTCCTGATAACTGTGTTGGATATTTATCTTTGAATTCATATAAGTGATATTTTTTTAATAAATTATTTACATATTCTTCATTTTCTTTTGTTTTTATTCCTCTTATTTCTAATCCTAGTATAACATTTTTATATATCGTTCTCCATTCTAATAAACCATCTTTTTGTAACATATATCCTATTTCGCTAGATATTCCCTCTATTTCTTCTCCGTCTAAGTAAACCTCTCCAGTATTTCTTTCTTCTAATCCAGCAATAATAGAAAGAAGAGTTGATTTTCCACATCCACTTGGTCCTATTATGCTAACAAACTCCCCTTTTTTTACATCTAAATTTATGTTATCTAATGCTTTTGTTTCTCCATTTTTTGCTTGATATATTTTCGTTATGTTTTTTAAACTTAATATATTTTCACTCATTTAATGCCTCCATATTTTATTGGGCATATGATGATTAAATGCCAAGTTTATTTTGGTATTTACCATAGGCATTCTTAAAACTTATGCCCATATACTATTATATTCGACATTTATTTAAATGAGACAACTATTTTACATAATAATTTTACTTTTAACAAAATCCTAGACAAACAGACGAGCCACCCATTGAGGTGGCTCGCCTGTTTTTTAAAATTTAATTGCTTCAAATCTATCTTTCTGAATTTCTTTTGGGACTTCTATCGGGTATTTTCCAGTGAAACATCCTGTGCATAAATTTTTTATATTACAGTTTTTAGTTATCTCTTTTAAACTTTCTAAACTTAAGTATTCTAATGAATCTGCTCCTACTTCTTGTCTTATTTCTTCTACTGTTTTATTATAAGCTATAAGTTTTTCTTTATTGTCTATATCTGTTCCAAAGTAACATACATCTACAAATGCTGGTGCTGCAATTCTTAGATGTACTTCTTTTGCTCCTGCTTCTCTTAATCTTGTTATTATTCTTGTTATTGTAGTTCCTCTTACTATCGAATCGTCTATTAATACTATTTTTTTGTCTTTTACAACAGATTTTAATGGATTTAGTTTCATTCCTACTAATTTTTGCCTTGCTCCTTGTGTGTTTTGTATAAATGTTCTTCCTATATATTTACTTTTTGTAAATGCCATATCATAGTGTATTCCTGATTCTTTTGAGTATCCTAGAGCAGCATCTAATCCTGAGTCTGGTACCCCTGCTACTATATCTGCTTCAACTGGTTTTTGCCTTGCTAACATTCTTCCTGCATCTTCTCTAAATTTATGTACACTTATTCCATCTATTATTGAGTCTGGTCTCGCAAAGTATATATATTCAAATGAACATAATCCTTTTGGTGCATCAATATTTGTTTGAATTGATTTTATTTCATTATTTGTTACAACTACTATTTCTCCTGGATTTACATCTCTTACAAATTCTGCTCCTGTTAAGTCTAATGCA
Organism: uncultured Clostridiaceae bacterium; assembly: GCA_948469815.1. Taxonomy (GTDB): domain Bacteria; phylum Bacillota; class Clostridia; order TANB77; family CAG-508; genus CAKPSH01. Next base: position 5,360 of record CAOKMR010000096.1, read on the forward strand.
CAGCTTTCTGATGCAAATACATATTCATCTTCATTTTGCCCTATGCAAAGTGGCTTAAATCCTTGGGGGTCTCTTGCTACTATTAATTTTTTTGATGTCATTATTAGTAATGAGTATGAACCTTTAAATCTTTTCATTGCTCTTTCTAGTGCTTCTTCTATTGAATTTGATTTTAGTCTTTCTTGTACTATTATATAACTGATAACTTCTGTGTCTGTTGTTGTTGTAAATATTGCTCCGTTTTCTTCTAGTTCTTGCCTTAGTTCATATGCATTGAATATGTTCCCATTATGTGCTATGGCTAGATTTCCTTTTTTATGTCTTATTACCATTGGTTGTGCATTTGCTTTTCTTGCTTCTCCTGTGGTTGAATATCTTACATGTCCTATTCCCATTTTTCCTGTTGGTAAGTCTTTTAGAACATGTTCTGGAAATACTTTAGATACTAATCCTAAGTCTTTATGATAAGAGATTATTCCGTCTTTGTTTATTGCTATTCCACAGCTTTCTTCTCCTCTATGTTGTAAAGATGATAGCCCTGCACTTATTATTTCTGCTAAGTTTTCATATGAGTGCTTTGAGTATATTCCATATACTCCACATTCTTCTTTTAATTTGTTGAACATGATTGTTTTTCCTTTCTTTATTTCAAATATCCTTTATATATTTTTAACAATAAAATTTTACTTCTTTATCTCAAAAAACGCTTTCCATTCGTCTATATTAGGCAATGTGTATTCCTCCTTCTCTAGCCCATTTATAAAAATATGGTGCTCCTCTTTTGACTACTTCTTCAAATCTTTTAATTTCTTCATCTGTATAATTTCCTTCTTTATATACAATTTTATAACTTGGTAGTTCAAATCGTACACTATCAAAACCGTCCTCAGTAGGTCTTTCAAAATGTACATGTATAATTTCTGCATCTTTTTCATTTCTGTTAATATTTGAAAAGACAACTTCTGTCTCATCTGCATATTTACAAAATGGATACATCATTTTTATCACTCTCCTTACTATTATTTAGTATAACACATTTTGTAATCCTTTACCATACTTTTAAAAAAGAATTGCCATAGAAATTTTCCTGGTTAGTGTAAAATAAATTCGGGAAAATTAAATTGATAAAAAATAAGATACCCATT
>CAOKMR010000097.1 GCA_948469815.1 uncultured Clostridiaceae bacterium
ATGATGGAACTAATAGATTGTATATATGTAAAAGAAAATGGAGATATAAAAATAAAGTTTAAATTTGAAGATGAATTTAAAAGGTGTTTAGAATACATAGAAAATAATAAAATAGCATTAGAATTAAAGGCAAAAGTTGTTTAAGGTATACAGTTGCCCTACAAGGCAACTGTATAAGTTATCTGTAACTCACTAATGTTCGAACAGCTAACTTAATTTGTGTTGTTATAATTACCCAAGGAGGTGCGTGGGTAATTTTAACAACACACTATGAAACTATCAAAAAATCAGTAATGATATAAACTATCAAATTAGGAGAAAGTAATTAAATTTTCTTTCTCTTTTGTTTGGTTTACTAGAATACTTGTGATATAATCATCTCAATAATTATAGAGTAGTTAGAATTTTTATTCAAGAATAAATTTATTAAAAGGGGATGTTTAAGTTGTTTAATTTATTTAAAAAGAGAGAAAAAAGCAATAACAGTAGGAAATATAGTTCTGATGAAATGTGTATGACATGTAGTCATATATTAGAAAATGATAAACCAATTTTATATATTAAAAGAGAGTCAGAAGATGGAAGATATCAATTTTTATGTGAAGATCATGACCATGCCGATTCAGAAATAAGACTTATTGAAATTGAAGAAATCATAAAAAAAGATAAAGAAATTGAAAAAATATTGCCATTAGAACTAGGATTAGAATTAAAGAGACAATATATTACTGGCAAAGGATTAAAACTTAAAAAATTTATACAAGATGGTATTAATAATATCATTCAAGAAGATATAAAAGATAACAAAGTTTTAATGACACAGTTATATAATAACGGTGAAATAGTATACTATAATGGCAGAAATGGAACGTGGTTTGATTGGGATATGAATGGTAAGACAAGTTGGTTTACAGTTTGTTTTAATGATAAAAACAGAATGGGATATATAAGTATTGCAATTTTTAAAGATGGAACTGTTAGTGGATATAAATGGGGAAATTATGGCAAGGATGAAGCAGAAAAGATTTCTTTAGGAAAGTTAAATATAGAAGACGTAGAATATCTTGTAAGATTATTATTGCAACAAACGGATGACAAAGGCATTTTTGATATAAATATAGATGATATAAATTGGGAAACACCTATATTTTTAGAACCATTGGAAGGCACAGAAGAAACATAATAGAAGTTTGAAGCGGGAAAATAAAAAACTTAACTAATTCAAAACTTACAATAAGTATGTTAGATATATCCTACTTATTGTAAGTTGTTAATATTATAAAGGATGCAGAAAACTATATTGAAAAACTAAAAGAAATAGCTATAGAGTGGTGCAAAGAAAATAATTTGGAATATGAAGAATAGGAGAAAATTAATTTGTTTAACTTGTTTTAAATTTTAAACAAGTTTACTCATAAATATTTAAAGAAAATTGTTATGTTTTTATAAAAAAGTTATAACAAAATTTTATCTCTCGGAGAGCAAAAAGGGTATTAGGGATTTTTCCCTAAACAGCAATTTGTGGTCCAACGGACCATGCTGGCGAATGAACCGTATAAAAAAAGTGAAAGGTATTATTCGGAGCAAATGAAATTTGCTCTTTCAAATTATGCTTCGTTTTACTAGCATAATTTTTTTGCCTTAGGAAATAAAAAAATTTTAAATAAAAGGGCTGACAATTAAAAAAGAGCACGTTACAATATCAATAATGAAATTTTAAAAGGAGTGATTAGTCATGGATAATTGTAACAATGAAAATAATACAATTTTGAATGTATTATTTGCGAGTAGAGAGGAAAATATTTGTGTGATAACAAAGGAGGATAAAAAGAATATTAAAGAATTAATAAAAGATAATGACAAATATGAAAAGGTATTAGAATTTTTAGATGATGCAACCAATGATAATGTAACAAAAGATAAAATTAAGAACAGTTTAGAAAGCTATATAGATGGTATGAATATTGTAAGTGCATATGAAAACCAAAAATTTTACAAAATACGGATTTAAAGATGGTGTAAAATTAATAATAGAATGTGCTCAAAATTAAAATAAAAAAAGTTGTAACAAATTACAGAAATGTGTAGAAATATTTTGGGATTTAGTATATAATGCTTTTGGAGTAATAACACTCTGAAGGTGAATAAATGAATGACGAATATTTAATAAAAATAGACGAGCCAAGAATTCAAGAAACATGCGATGCATATTTTAAGTGGAAAGACTTAAATACATATGTAAAAAGTTTAGTATCAAGAGGAATTAATATGCCAGATGCAATAAGTGAACCTATGGGGTGCTACTGTTTAAATCTTCTTTGGAATAAAAGTTCAGGAGGAGATGCTAAATCTCTTGATGGTAGAAAAATAGAGTTTAAAGCTACAAGTAATTATGAATACGATTTAAGTAGCTTTGGACCAAAATGTGATTTTGATGATTTAGTCTTTTTAAGATTTGACTTAGATTTAAATATGTTGTTTGTATATGATACTGGTGTAAATTCGGAAGAATTAAAGAAAATACCAGTATCAAAAACAGCAACAGTAGGAGATTATCAAAAGGCAGGAAAAAGACCACATTTAAGCATAATACAATCAATAATTGAAACAAGAAAGTTAGAGCCAACTGTTATATTTAATATCAGAAGAGGAATGATAGTTGAAAAAGGATGAAAGGCAGAGTGTTAGTTACTCTGTTAATATAATCAATAAAATCGCGGCGTGCCGCAAAAGATAAGGAGAAAATAAATTATGTATAAGATTTGTAGCCTTTTTGCAGGTGTTGGAGGAATAGATTTAGGATTTTTAGAAACGAATAAATGTGAGATAGCATATGCTAATGAATTTGATAAATATGCAGTAGAAACTTACGAAAAAAACTTCGAGAATAAAGTAGATTGTAGAGATATTCATAATGTTAAAGTAAATGATATACCAGATTTTGATATAATGGTGGGTGGATTCCCTTGTACGTCCTTTTCAGTAGCAGGATATAGAAAAGGATTTGATGATGACAGAACAGGAGATTTATTCTTTGAAATGGAAAGAATTTTTAAAGAAAGAAAACCGAGAGTAATATTTTTAGAGAATGTAAAAAACCTAGTAGGTCATGACAAAGGAAATACATTCAAAACTATAATTGATAGGCTAAATGAAGCGGGATATAAAGATAAAATAAAGTGTCAAGTATTAAATGCTTGTGAATATGGCAATATACCACAAAATAGAGAAAGAATTTATATTGTAGCATTTAGAGATAAGGAAGATTTTGATAGATTTCAAATGCCAATGCCAACTACATTAGATAAAAATATAAAAGATGTTTTTAATTTTGATACAAAAGTTGATGATAAATATTATTATACAGATGGAAAATACAAAGGTAATATATACAAATTATTAACAGAAGAAATGGATGATGATAATACAGTATATCAGTGGAGAAGAAAATATGTAAGAAAAAATCAGAGTAACTTAGTGCCAACACTAACAGCTAATATGGGAGAAGGACGGACATAATGTACCACTAATAAAAACAAAATTTGGAATAAGAAAATTAACACCAATAGAGTGCTTTTATGCACAAGGCTATCCAAAATATTATGAATTACCAACAGATATGAGTGATGCAAGATTATATAAGCAAGCAGGAAATAGTGTTGTAGTGCCAGTTATTAATAGAATTGCTGAAAATATAATAAAGGCACTGAAATAATTTAAGACTAATTGTTATAGAGTGTAAAATGGAGATATAATATGTATAATTTGAAAAATTTAAATGATTATGAATATGAAGTACTATGTTTAGATGTTATGTCAAAAATACTTAAAAAGAAACTTTACAGATTTGCAAAAGGAAAAGATGGAGGAATAGATATATGCAATGAAATTCATAATCCTAAAATAATAATACAAGTAAAACAATATTCAAATAGTAAATATTCAAATTTAAAAAGTGTAATAAAAAACGAAGAACTTGAAAAGATAAAGAAAATTTGTCCAGATGAATACTATTTATGTACATCTATGGAATTAACAAGAGAAAATAAAAAAGAATTATATGAAATATTAACTCCATACATAAAAGAGGTTACCAATATTATAGATGGTGTACAAATGAATGATTTCTTAGAACAAGAAGAAAATATTGATATAGTAAAGAAAAATTATAAATTATGGATAAATTCAACCAATGTATTGTCATTAATAAATAATAAAAATATATTTATCGATTGTGATGAGCTAATGTATGATATAGAAAATCACATTAAGAGTTTTGTTGAAACAGAGGGATATGTAGAGGCATATAATAAATTGAATAAGGAAAATATTATAATTATTATAGGTGGACCAGGTGTTGGAAAGAGTACAATTTCTAAGATGATATTATTAAAATATGCTAGTGATGGATATAAAGTTAGATATACTACAGATAACAATATTTCTAATATTAAGAACATATTATCTATGGATAATGATAGTAAAGAAATTGTTTTATTAGATGATTTTTTAGGACAACATTATTTGAATTTGAAAGAATCTGAACCAAATGAGTTAAAAACTTTATTATCGTTTATACATAGAAATAAAAATAAAAAGTTAATTTTAAATTCAAGAATAACAATTTTAAATGAAGCCAAAAATCGTTATATAAATTTTAATGAACTTATAGAAGAGTATGAAACTAATACATACCTTATTAATTTAGATAATATGAAAAAAGTAGAAAAAGCCAAGATTCTATATAATCATATGTTTTTTAATAATATACCAAGAGAGCATTTTATTAACATTAAAGAAGATAAGAGATATTTAAATATAGTAAAACATAAGAACTATAATCCTAGAATAATTGAGTATGTTACCAAGAAAAATAGATATAAGAGTATAGCTTCAAAACAATATTATAATTATATTATGAATAATTTAGATAATCCTAAAGATGTATGGAAGGATGAATTTGAAAACAGATTATCTACTGAAGATAGAACACTAATGTTAATCTTATATTCACTTACCAATAATTATAGCGAAATAAATATTTTAAGGGAAGTGTATAATAAAAGTATAAAGGGGCTATATAATATAGACAATTCTTTAAATACTTTTGATAGAGTTATATACAGACTATCTGATTCTTTAATTGTTAAGTTGGAAGATAGCAATAGGATAAAAGTAGGAGTATTAAATCCATCAATAAATGACTATATAAAGAATGAGTTAGATTTAAATGTGAATGAACAAATGTATATTGCTCATAATGCTATATATGTGGAACAATTATTAAAATTTTCAGATAGTGAAGCTGTAGAAAAAATTATAGAAGAAAAAGTTATTTCAGGGGATTTATTAAAAATGAAAGTGCTAAGCAAATCAGTATTTTATTACTATATTGAGCAAATTTACAAGTATAAAATTTTATCTAAAGAAATAAAAGAATTGGTAATACTTGCTTTTGAAAGAAGTTATGAAAATATTAATTCGCCACAAGAAAAAAGAGAATATGGAAATATGATAATAAATTTCATAAAAAATAATGAAATGGTAGAATTCTATAATTTAGATCAAGTACTACATGATACATATAAAATGAATTTTATATTACAAAAGTTAGAGTTAGATGATTTAGAAAATTTTATAGATGAGTATATTGAAGTATATCTAGATATAATAGACTCAAATGAAATAAATAACATGATAAAGTTATTTAAACAATATATAATAGCAGAAATTGAAAATGAAATACACAAAGAAGCAGAAATGGATCTTGATAATTCAACGTATGAAATTGTAGAAGAGGCAAGTGTAGATGAAATAGAAAATTATACAAAAAGTGGAACAGGTAGTATTAAGAATAAGGTAAGTGTTAGATTATCTAATTATATATATGATAAAATGTTAGATATGATTGATAGATTTTCAAAGTATATTACAATAAATGAATAAGAAATAAATGCTGACCAGATAGAAGATATAGATATAGATAGTTATATAGACAGTAATATTAATTATCTTAATAAAAGTAATGATATAGAAGAGAAGGTTATGAATTATGAAAATGAAGATGAAGAAATAAAAAATATTTTTGAAAGGGATATTTATGAAAATAACTAATATAAAAATAAATAAATTTAGAGGAATAAAAAATGTAAGCATAGATATATATGAAATGTTAAATTTTATTGTATCAGATAATAATGTTGGAAAAACAAGAGTCTTAGAAGCAATAAATCAATTCTATATTGGAAAAGAAGAAGCTGATATAGAAATTACATATATTTTTGGAGAAATATTTTGATAAAGAAATTTCAGAACAAGACATAAAAAATTTAAAAATAAGATAATAGATTTTTATAATAGCTAAATAAATGTTGAGAATAAGCCATCAATACTAGAAGTTAGTAAAATACTAATTTCTAGTTATTTTTTTATATAATAGGAAAGTTATACTTTCCTATTATATAAATGCTATAATCG
>CAOKMR010000098.1 GCA_948469815.1 uncultured Clostridiaceae bacterium
AAAAAATATGTAGACAAATATTTTATTTTTTGCCTACATTAATTTTACACTTACCATTTCAACTTAAAAAATATAGCAACTAAAAATTGCTATATTTATAAATTATATTTTATTCTAAAAAGTTGTAATTTAACAATTACTTAATATGAAAATTCTCTGTTTTAAAATCACAATAATATCTACCACTTATAGCAGTAAATTTTAAAACACAATAATCAGGATCAGTTACACCTTTTTTGTAAAACATTGTATCTCCATTTTCCCAAATCATATTTTTAGTTTCTTGGTCTGCTAAGACTTCCATTTTTCCTTTTAGCATAACACCAACATACTTGATTAGTCCTTTGTGGTAAAAGTAAATACTTGCATTTGAATTATCTTTATACTGACTAACTCTCATAGATGAAGTATTTGTAGAAAAGTAAAACTCTTTTAGTTCTATCCTTTTTCTAGGTTTTAGCATTGCTTTTACATTTGGATAGTTTTCATCATCAATAGAGCATATAAAACTAACTCTTTGTTTATCAATAAATTTCTCAATTTTTTTTAAATCCATAATACTTCATCTCACTTTTAATTTCTTATTCATTTTTATTTGACTTTTACACCAATTAAATATAATAAATCCATAGCTTGCAATTGGTCTATTATTGCTCCTTTTATATCTTCTATTGAAATTGCTATTTCCTCTATTTTGCAACTTGATAAGTCAATATCTTTTAAACTTGTCTTATAAAATTGTGTCCTGCATAAATCAACATTTTCAAAATAAATATTTTTAATTTTAGTTTCTTGAAGGTAACTATTTCTTAAATTAGTATCTTGAAATAATATATTTTCAATACTAGCCATTGATAGATTAATATAACTTGCATTTGTTTCCTCAAATGAAACATTATATAATCTGTTTTCAGATAAATTACAACCAGAAATTTTACAGTTTCTAAATTCACATCTAATAAAAGTTGATTCAATAAATTCTGTGTTTGAAAATCACAATTTTCAAATATAACATCTCTAAATGTAACTTTTTCTAATTTCCCATTTTGCATACAAATATGATTAAACTTGCAATACTCCAATTTTAAGTCCCATAATTCTATATTGTTACATTCTTCGCTTTCAAAATTGTATTCTTCTAAATCTTCATTCGATTTAATATCTGTTATTTCTTTATTATTTAATCTTTCAATATATTTTATTTGTGGTTTTAATATATTCATAGCTTTACTTTTTATTTAATCCTCCCTATAAATTACTATCTTGTGTTTCGATTATATCACAAAGGACAAGCAATTTTCAATCTAATTACTTGCCCTACTTATTGTAATTTGTCGAGATGATTATAACACAAAATTATTTCATTTTCTATAACTACTTTCATATAAAGCTAATCTGATTATTCTCACTTATAACCCAACTTTTCTGCTTTGCCTCTGTGATTTTATCATTATCTGTAATTTCTCCAATTAGCAATGGAGATGTTTCAATGTGTTCTTTCATATTTTGCTTTACCAATGCTTTATTTTCATTAGCATAACAATAAGCACACAAATGACCACAAGTATTATATGCACCTATATCAGTTCCCATCAAGCAATTACAATCTTCTCTAATGTTTTTGTTCTTCCATTGTAGGTGGTTTTTAAGTTAGGTGCATTTCTTTTTACTTTTTCATATAGGTCTAAAAAGCTAATAACACAATTTTTAGTATATCCTTTAAGTGCTTTTGCAATTTTTTCAAATTCTTGTATGTGCTTATTTACATCAAACTCATCATTTATAAAAATTGGATCATATCTCCAACCTACATAGTTTCTTTTAAAATGATCTGATAATTTTTTAAAACTCTCAATTACTTTTTGCTTATCTGGAACATTTGGCTCTATATCTTTTCTATAAGGTGTTATTGTTACAAACCAGTCCTGTTTAAATCTATCTAGTTCATCTAAATATTTAAGTATTGGTTCTGGGTTTTTAGTGCAAAATTCTATACAATCTACCACTTCTGGATTTAATAAATATTTTGTTATTTGAGATGGATAATATGGATTTCTAACTAATACATAACCTTCTCGTATTCTATTTATAAACCATTTTGAGTAAAATGCTAGTATATCTGTTCTGCAACCTGTATTGATTATCATTTATTTTCTCCTTGTTTATACATAAAACATTCTTTTTCGTGTGAATAAACTACACCTATTGCTTGTAAATAAGAATATATAATTGTTGTTCCTACAAACTTCATTCCTCTTTTTTGTAAATCTTTTGAAATTGTATCTGACAACTCTGAACTTGTTTTGTCTACTTCATAGATTACTTTGTTATCTGTAAAGCTCCAAATATAATTAGAAAATGTTTTATATTCTTTTTGTATTTCTTTAAATATTTTACTATTGTTAATAGCTGCATTTATTTTTAATTTGTTTCTTATGATGTTTTCATTTTTTAATAATTCTTGTAATTTTTTATCATCATAGCTACACACTTTGTCTATTTCAAAATTGTCAAATGCTTTTCTAAAATCTTCCCTTTTATTTAAAACACATTCCCAAGATAAACCTGCTTGGAAAGATTCCAAGATTATCATTTCGTATTTTTCATTTTTTAAATTACACCATTTACACCTTTTGTCTGACATTATTTTATCTCCTCATTTATGTTTATTAACTAGAAAAGTCTTTTGACTACCCATTTCTAGCCTATCAGTTTCTTTTAAATCTCCTATCAATAATGGAGAGTTTACATTATGCAATTTATAATTCTCTACTGCTTGTGTATGATTTTTATTTGCATAACAGTATTTACAACCATTAGGGCAACTATTTAAAGCTCCAATATCTCTACTTTCCATACAATGACAACCTTTACGAAATCCTTTGTGCTTTAACTTGCGAAATTCAATATTTTTTGCTTTTCCTAAAATATCAAGGGTAACACAGCCTGATGTTTCGATTCCATAATTTTTATAGTTTTCTTCTGGTCCACAAGTTTGTATTGGCAAATTATATTTTTGTGCAATTCTTCCAATATTTCTTGCAATATAATCTTTATTTTCTTCCGTTAGTGGTATCAATTCTGGAAAATTAGTTTCGTGTTTTTTATACATTTCTACAAAACTAAAAATACACCTATCAACATACTTGTAAATTTTACTAATAATATATTCAAAGGTTTCAATATTTTTTTGTACTGTATATTTTTCTGTAAGCAAAATAGGATCATATCTCCAAGCTACTCTTTGTTTTCCTACTTTGCTTGATAGTTCTTTTAATGTTTCAATACTTGTATCTATATCTGGTACACCTGGCTCAATATCTTTGCCATAAGCTGTAATTGTATAGTAAAAATAGGTGTTAAATTTATTTGTAATTTCAGATATTCTATTTAGTATTGGTTTATAGTTTTTAGAGCCGAATATCAAACAATCTACTTTTTCAGGTTTTAATTCATATTTCCTAACAGAATTAGGAAATAAAGAGTTTCTTGAATATACATATCCTTCTTCAAATCTTTTAAAAAGCCATTCCGAATAATGATTAACAATATCTGTTCTTCCACTAATATTTATAAGCATAATTTATAACTCCCCTTTTAAAGTGCCGTTCCCTTTTTTGGTACTGTAAATTTACTCATATCGTTTCCTTCTAGTTTTAATAGTTCAACTTTGTTTTTTATTCCTCCACCGTATCCAGTTAGACTTCCATTTGTTCCGACTACTCTATGGCAAGGAATAATAATACAAATAGGATTCCAACCAACTGCTCCTCCAACTGCTTGTGCTGACATTCTTTTAAGCCCTTTCTTTTTAGCAATCGCTTTTGATATGTCATTATATGTTACAGTTTGTCCATAAGGTATTTTAAGCATTTCATCAATAACCAATTTTCTAAATGGCGTTATATCATCTCTTTTATATTTTGGTATAAAGTTTGGATTCTTACCTTGAAAATATATATTTAACCATTTAATTGTTTCATCAAATATAGGCAAGTCCTTTTCTTCGCCATCTATAATATATTTTCCATAATCCATTGAATCTTTAAAACATACTGCTGTTAAGTTTTCTCCATCAGAATTTATGATAATTTCTCCTAGTGGCGATTGATAATTCTTTTTATATATCATTTTTGGTTACCTCCAATGTTTATAAAGCTGTTCCTTTTGTTGGCACAAACAATTTATCCATATTCACTTTTTCGTGTTTTAATAAGTATATTTTCTTTTTTATTCCACCTGCATAACCTGTTAAACTTCCATTTGCTCCAACTACTCTATGGCAAGGAATAATAATTGAAATAGGATTATGTCCTACTGCTCCACCTACTGCCTGTGCTGACATCTTTTTTATCCCTTTTTGTTTAGCAAGTTCTTTTGCAATATCATTGTAAGTAATTACTTCTCCATAAGGAATATTTTTTAGAATTTCCCATACACTTTTTCTAAATTCACTTCCAATAGGGCTTATTTCTAATTCGTTAATCTTCGGCTTTTCTCCATTAAAATATCTATCCAACCATTTTTTTGTTTTTACTAATATTTCAAGATTTTCCATTTCTACTATTTCTTCTTTAAAATTAGATAGATAATATTTTTGATTTTCCATCCATAGTCCTACTAATTTATTATCTTTTGAAGCAATTAACAAATTACCAATAGGCGATTGATAAGTAGATGTATAAATCATTCTAATTTCCTCCTTATTTTACTTCAAAATACTCGTTTGAATCTTTTGGTGCATTTTCTCTATTATCCATTGTATATGTTCTAATAGGTGTTACAACTGTTATCTTATAATCGACAAAATCTTCCATTCTTCCTGCTTTTTGGCACATTCTATGTTCAGTTAAATTTCTCCATTCTTTTATACATTCTTCATTTTCCCAAACTGACATACTTAATAATTTTCCTTCTGTTGCTAATGAAGAAAATCTTTCAGCTCTAATAAATCCTTTTGCATTTTTTAAATGTTCTTTTAACATTCCTGCTCTTTTTAAATAATCTTCCATTTTACCTTCTTTTACTGTTACTTCAAATAATACAACTACATTTTCCATTTTTAAATTCCTCCTAATTTTATTTAATTTTCTTCTAGCGAGTTCCATATACCTATTGTAATGTAACTCCTAAAAGGTTTATATTTTTCGAATACTGTAGTATTTAATTTGTATTTTTCCATTATTTTTTTAATAGCATAATCACTATCTAACAATATATCTGTATCGTTCATTGTTCTCATTGCTATATATTTAGCAGTCCATTCTCCAATACCTTTAATATCTAATAGCCTTTTTATTTCTATTTTAGGATCAATACAATTACTAAAATCTACTTTTTGATTGGTAAAAAGTATTGCTAATTCTTTAATAGCATTTGCCTTTGTTTTTGTAATTCCTAGTGGTCCGAAGTATATCAGATATATTATCTTTTATTTTCAAAATATTGTCTGGTGTAGGAAATAAATAATCTAAACCATTTATATTTGTATTTGCTTTGTTTCCTATTTTCTCTGCTATTCTTTGTAATAATGTAGTAGCTGATTTAACACTTACTAATTGTCCTATTACTGCTCTGACACAAATTTCAAAATCATCTATACTACCAGGTATTTTAGTTCCAATTAAAAATGAGTCTGGTATTGTTTCGTTTACATCTTTTAGTGTTTCATAAATAGAATGTGGCTCACAGTTTAAGTCAAATAGATTTTTTACTTTTCCAATGACTTGTGGCAATACTTTTAGCAATGTATCAGAAATTTTTAAGTCAATAGCACTTTTCTTCTCATTATTAGATACAATAATGTAACCTGTTATATATTCATTGTTTTTCTTGATTCGTATTGTTCTATAATATTTGTCTTTTTCTATTTTCTCAATTCCATCAATAGCACGAGATTTTAAAAAGTTTAATATATCATCATATCTATATGGCAAATGATAACCAATTTTAATTGTTATATCTCTATTTCCTTTTGTATTTTTATGTTTAACTTTTTTTCTAAAATGGCTTGGTGCTAAATTATATTGTCTTTTAAATACTTCATTAAATCTTCGTAAACTACCAAATCCAGATGCCATTGCTACATCTAATATGCTAATGTTGGTATCAGTAAGAAGTTTTTTTGCTAGTAATAATCTACTTGTTTGCAAATACTCTATTGGGGTTACATTATATTATATTCTTCTTTGAAAACTCGCCTTAAATGTCTACTGCTCACTTGCAAAATATCTGCAATTTCTTCTATATTTCCTTCATCTACTATATTTTCTACTATGAAAACTAAATAACTTGCTTTCAAAAGGGCGAGAAGTTGCTGGT
>CAOKMR010000099.1 GCA_948469815.1 uncultured Clostridiaceae bacterium
TTATAACATTTAACATAACAATAAAATTATAGGATATATCGTTTAATATTAAAATCATATCAAATTTATAATTATCCATTTAGGCACATGCAATGTGCCCCTACAATAAAATGTGATTAATATAAATGTTTAAATGTTTGTAATTTCAAGGGCACGGTGCGCCGTGCCCCTACACATGTAATTATAATTTTAAAATATATTATCATCCACACAAACACAAACTTTTATGTTAGGATAGCTGTGAATTGTAAACAAACAAAATAAAAATAATTCACAAACATTTCACTTTACAAGAAAAAATGCATATGATATAATAACGCAGATGGTGCATTATTCTAGTCATACTTTTTATTATGAGGGTGGGGCTAAAAATCCACTAAAGGGCACATCGTTGAAGCTTTGTATATTTGCGCGAAATGCCAGTTTTGTGTATTTATATAGAGGAAAGAAAGTGGGGTAATATATAATGGCATATATAAAATCCCTATTTTCGTTGAGACTTAAATAAGACAATTTAAGTGTAACCTATGTTGAGTGCCAAGACACAAAATACATAGTGTAGCCTGTCTTGAGTGAAAGTACTGGGAGTAATTTAACATTGATTATGAAATTGCGGTTGCAAAAGAGACTAGTAATAAGCAAAGTATGTCAAGGAAAACTTCTAGAATGTTTGCAAAAAAGCAAGAAAATCTAGGGATTAAGGTACGGACTTAAGTGGCGATCTGGTGTTCAGAAACATATTGAAAACTTGTTTAAAAGTCTAAATGTTTATGAATATTTTCTTTAAACGGAAACGGCTTTGCAGTAATGCAAAGTAGGAAATAGAGAAATTCTACTAGACCTAAACCGTAAAATTTACTTAGATTTTTACCATCATACAAAGAAATTTAAGGGGGGCACATTATGTGCCCTTAAAAAAATAGAATTAAATAAAAAGGGTACATGCAATAAGCCCATACTGAAGAATAGGAGAGTGAAATAATTGCAAAAAAAAGAAGAATCTAAATCACACTGGGTAATTCAATCATTTTGCCTAACATTTATATTATCATTAATAATGTCTTACATAACAACAAATGGGATATCAAACTTAAGTATAATACCAGCAATTTTAATACTTGTAGTTGTAATTTTTATAGGAATAATAACAGACATAATAGGAGTTGCAGTAACAGTAGCAGATGAAGCAGAATTCCATGCAAAAGCAAGTAAAAAAATAAAAGGGGCAAAAACATCAATAAAACTAATAAGAAATGCATCAATAGTAGCAAATATATGTGCAGATGTAATAGGAGATGTATGTGGAGTTTTAAGTGGAGCAATAAGTGCAATGATTACAGCAAAACTAACACGGAGACTGGGGATTACCTGCAAGCATACAATTTTTAATAAGTGCATTAGTTGCTTCAATGACAGTAGGAGGAAAAGCTATAGGAAAAAATATCGCAAACAGTAAATCAACAAAAATAGTAAATATTGTGGGATTAATAATGAGCAAACTAATAAAAGAAAAATAAGAAGGAATGATTGCAAAAATGAAAATTATACATTGTAGTGATTTACACCTTGATTCAAAAATGGAAGCAAATTTAGACAAAGAAAAATCAAAACAAAGAAAAAACGAAATACTATTAAGCTTTCAAAAAATGATAGAATATGCAAATAAAAATGATGTAAAAATAATAATTATAGCAGGAGACTTATTTGACAAAAGCAAGATAACACTAAAAGCAAAAAACATTGTAAAAGACGCCATAATATCAAATCCACATATAGACTTTATATATTTAAAAGGAAATCATGATGAAGAAAACTTTATAGAAGGAAACATTCCAGAAAACCTAAAACTATTTAATAAATACAATTGGAGTTCATATAGATATGGAAATATAGTAATATCAGGAATAGAATTTGGACAAAGAGAAAATTATGAAATATATAAAACACTAATGCTAAATCAAAATGATTTTAACATAGTAATATTGCATGGGCAAGAAGCAAACTATGCAGACAAAAAAGACAAAACTGAAATAATAAACATAAAAGAATTAAAAAACAAAAACATAGATTACTTAGCATTAGGACATATTCATAAATACAAAATAGAAAGTTTAGACAATAGAGGCATATACTGTTACTCTGGTTGCTTAGAAGGAAGAGGATTTGATGAATGTGGAGACAAAGGTTTTGTCTTATTGGATATAAAAGACAATAAGATAAAAACAGAATTTATAAAAAATTCCATAAGAAACTTAGAAGACATAGAAATAGACATTTCAGGAACAATGACAACAACAGAAGTCAAGGCAAGAATAGATAATCAAATACAAAAAATATCTAATAATAATTTAGTAAAAATAATTTTAACAGGGAAAGTAGACATAGACGCAGAAAGAGACATAGACTATTTATCAAAGATATATAATGATGAATTTTACTATATAAAAATATATGACAAAACTACATTAAAAATAAACTATTTAGACTATGAAAATACAGCGTCATTAAAGGGAGAATTCATTAGAATGGTATTAAAGGAAGATTTACCAGAAGAAGAAAAAAAAGAAATAATAGTTACAGGGATAAGGGCATTATCTAATGAAGAAATTTAATTAATTGAAAAGGAGACGTACTAATAAATGAAGCTTAGAAGATGTTATATAGAGAATTTCGGAAAACTTCAACAATTCGAATACCAATTTTCTGACGGGCTAAATATCATAAATAAACTAAACGGATGGGGAAAAACTACATTTGCGACATTTATAAAAGTAATGTTTTATGGATTTGAAACATCAAACAAAAGGGCAATATCAGAAAATGAAAGAAAAAAATACTATCCATGGCAAGGAGGAAAATTCGGTGGAAACCTTGAATTTGAGATAAATGGAGAAATATATGAAATAGAAAGGTTTTTCGGGATAAAAGACAAAGACGATACATACAAACTATATAACAAAACAACAAATTGTGAAAGTAATGACTATTCATCAAACATAGGTGAAGAAATATTTAAAATAGATAGACAAGCATATGAAAGAAGCACATATATTTCAGGTGAAGAAATCTCAGTAGAAATAAATGACAGTCTAAGTGCTAAACTAAGCAATATATTAGAAAGTGATAATGACATCAACTCATCAGAAGAAGCCATAGAAAGAATAACAACAATAATGAAAGAATACAAAAAAACAGGCAACAAAGGACAAATAAACGAACTAGAAACCAAAATAAGCAATAAAAACAGGGAACTAGAATATGCATTAAAAACCGAAGAATTAGTAAAAGAAAGAAATGAAAAAATAGAACAAATTAAACAACAAATAGGGGAATGCGAGAGAAAAAGAAGCCTAAACCAACAAAAAATAAAAGAAATATCAGAACAAGAAAACATAAGACTAAAAAAAGAATTAGAAATTTTAAACGAAAGGTTAGAAAAACAGAAAAAGCTAGAAAAACTACAAGAACAAAATAATAATAGTAAAAAAAGCAATATAATCATCTCAATATCAATAATAATTATCTCAATAATTTTAGGAATATTTGTATCGAAATATCTATATGCAATAAGCGTTGTAGGAATATTAGTGCTAATAATTGGACTAATTAATTATAATAAAAAGAAACAAAAATATGAAAAAAAGCTCAAACAAGATAATACAAGCAATTCGATTGAAAAAAACAATGATACAGAAAAAAGTAAAGAAGAAATATCAAAAGAAAACGAGATATTAGAAAAAAGAATCACAGAACTAATAAATCAAAAAAGTTATGATGAAAATGAAATGAACAGAATAATAAACACAGAAAATTCAATAGAAGAGATAGAAAACGAAATAGAAAATTTAGAACAAAAGTTGCAAGAAATGAATCACAAATATAATATATTAGAGAAAACCGAAAAATACCTAATACAAGCAAAAGAAAAATTTTCATCACATTATTTAAAAAGCATGACACAAGGATTTGAAAAATATTTAAACACAATAAATAATGAAAAAATAGACACAAACATAGATGTAAAACTAAATGTGAAAATACAAGAATATGGAGAAAAAAAGGAAATAGAATATTTAAGTACAGGATATAGAAACATAATAGGGATATGCATGAGACTAGCTTTAATAGAAGCATTATTTGAAAAAGAAAACCCGTTTATAATCTTAGACGACCCATTTGTAAACTTAGACGAAGAAAAAATAGAAAAAGCAAAGCAAATAGTACAAGAACTATCAAAAACACATCAAGTAATATATTTTATATGCCATAAATGTAGACAATAAAATGGACGCCATATTGGCTTCCATTTTATTGATTCAACTCTATTAAAGATATAGAATATTCATTATTTTTATATTTAGTACTAAAGCTCTCTTGTTTAATCAAAGTAGTATCATAAGAATTTTGAATCTGTTTTAAAACATCATCACTTGTAACCCAAATCCTACCAGAAAAATCTTTAAGAAAATCCAAATCATAAACTGTCTTAAAATCATTAGCAAAAGCCCTGTAAGCCTTCTCACAATTCCAATTTTCCTCATCATAGAAATAAGTAGAATTCTCTGGAAAATTAACAGCAACAACAAAACCATTAAGGTAATTATTCAGCAATATAATATCATCACTTTTAATATCCTCTTTAACAAAACTAATTGGTTTAGAATTACTCTCATCATAATTTGTATTAATAAAATTAATATTAATAAATAAACACATTAACATAGAAGAAATACAAACTATAAAATTAACATACTTATATCCTTTCTTAGCCATTGAAAAAGCCAAGAAAAATATAAACAATCCCATAACACAAAGCATATATCTTGCATAAATAATAGGTCTCCAAATTACAAGAGAAACTATACAAGCTGCAAGTGCTACACCTAAAAATAACCAAAGAGCTAAAATAGCAGGCTTCGTATTATCTTTATTATATTCAGAAGAACATCTCTTAAAAAATTTATCTTTAAAATACAAAGCAAACATATAAACAGTTACAATCAAGCTCCAAACAATAGCAATAGGAGTACTCACATAATTAGAACCACCTAAATTACCAGTAAATTGAAAAGTAAACAACTCAATTAAAGTATCAGGAAAATGAATTCCTATCCAAAAACCTTTAGAAACTTGCCCCATTTGAGTAAGTAAAGACAAAAGCCAAGGAATATACAATAATATTTGAACAATTGCAGACACAACAAAAGCAATAATATTCTTATCATGAAATAGCGAATGTACCATAGAATTGCCCTTTGAACCTTTAGTCTTAGAAGATTTTGAATTCTTAACACAATGAACAAAAAGACCTACTAACAAAAACAAATTAATCAATCCACTTGCCATAAGAGCATAATAATGAGTATAAGCAGAAGCCAAGCTACAAACTGCAAAAATAAACCAATTTTTTATATTAATATTTTCATTTAAATTATCATTTTCAAAGCCAAATTTAACTGGGCTCGAAGAGCACTTAACACCACTATGCCCATCTCTATATATTCTATATGCATAAACAGCAGTCAAAGTCACCAAAAGCATAGCCAAAGAATACATTCTAATCTCTCCAGAATAAACCAAATTTACAGGAAAGAAAAAAACCAAAAACGAAAAAATCAAGCCAACCTTTTCGCCAAAATCCTTTCTAATATGAGTAAAACCTATTAAACCCAATAAAGCAGTACACACCATAGAAAAAATTCTATAAACTAAAATATTATTACCAAAAATCAAATTCAAAACATGTAATACGCAATAATAAAAAACTGGATGAACATCACTACCACCAATAATCCAAATATCCTTAAAACTATGATTAGCAATACCAACAGAATAGCTCTCATCAAACCATAAATTTGAATGAAAAGCAGACAAAGAAATAAAAATGCTTCCCAATATAATAATAGCGATATGTAAATACTTTAAACTTGGTCTTTTAAACTTAATTAAATCATTCATTCTAAACCACCCTTATAAAAACATTATATAAAACTTTATCGACATTTTAACACAATAAAAAATAATAATCAAGAGAAATTTGCCATAAGGGACGGAGAATGGTTACTAGATAATGGTGATAATCACATAAATTGGGGTTTGTAAGGGTCATTTTATTATATAAAATCACAATGAATAATGAATGATTAATGATGTATCGTAGGGGCACATTGCATGTGCCCGATTGCAGAAATTTAGGTTTGTGTTTATTATAAATTTTTATGTTAATTTAAAATTG
>CAOKMR010000100.1 GCA_948469815.1 uncultured Clostridiaceae bacterium
ACCTGTTCAGTTTTAACGTCTGTTCCATGGGCAGACACAGGGCCTGCCCCTACATCGTCTGGGTTATTGGTTTGTGTGTCTGATGTTGTTTCGTCTGTGCCTCCTGTTCCTGTTGCAACAATTTCCTCATTTCCTGTCATCCACACGGTTCCGTCTGCTTTTAATATTACTGTGAATCCATTTCCTGTTTCTATTTGTGGTGTTGCGATGTTTTCTGCTTTTGCTACGTTTACGATACACATTGCATTTATGCGGGCAGACACAGGGCCTGCCCCTACATCTTCATTTGTATTATCTTTTTTATATGTTCCATAGATTGTTGTGTAGCCTTCTTTTAGTCCTGTTACTTGTCCGTTTTCGTTTACTGTTGCTATGTCGTTGTTCGTAGAGTTCCATGCGAAGTCTGTGATTTCTATATTGTCTAGGTTTTCTACGGGCACATTGCAATGTGCCCCTACAATTTCTAATTGTAGGTTTTCTCCTGTTTTGATATAGGCTTGCTTTTTGTTTAGTTCTATTCCTCTTGCTTGCCACCATAGGATTGGATATCCTCCATTTATTCCTAAGTCATCATTTTCATATGCTTTACCTAAAACTGATGAATAGTTTTTTAGTGTTTCTCCTTCTATTCGTCCTTCTGTTGTTGTTTTCATTCCCCCATCATAATAATAGTATGATATTTCATAACTTGATGTAGTACAATATGTATTGCTTATTTTTCCAACAGCTGTCGGATTGTCTCCATTTACACCTACTATTCCTCCTGCTTTTTTATCATTATTTGATGAACCATTTATAGATACAGTTCCTATGTTATAGCAATTTTTCATTACATTATTATTACTATGATAACAACCAACTATTCCCCCTACATAAAGCCTTGCTCCTTGACCTGATATAGTTCCTACATTATAACAATTTGATATTTTTAGATTTGAGGCTTCACCTACTATTCCTCCTAGTCTAATATTATTGATATTGTTTGATGATGTATTTGTATAACCACTTATGGTTGCTGTGTTATAGCAACTATCTATATTCCCTGATGAACCTCCTGCTATTCCTCCTATACAAATTATTCTATCTCCTCCAACAGATTGAATTTGCCTTCCATCTATTGTTCCTCCTGTTATAGCACAATTTAGTATTTGTCCTGAATTATTGCCTACTATTCCTCCTACAGATGACGCCCCTTTACCACCTATATAATATGTGCTATAGATTTTTACATTATCCAAAATCAGATTTTTTACCATACCTGTAGTGACTATGTTTCCAAAAAATCCTAAACAGTAATATAAATTACTGTTAATATATAAATTACTTATTTTATGATAATTTCCATCAAATGTTCCTGCAAAGTTATTTATTGGTTCCCAAGAACCTAATGCTTTTGAACAGTATGTGCTCATGTCTATGTCTGCCATTACATATACCGTTTTTCCTACATAGTTGTTACCCGCATTTACAGTATCTCTAAATTTTACTAAGTCTTCTATATTATAGATATATGTTACTGTCTCTACGTTTTGTAATCTATTTACTATTACTGTAAGATATGTTTCATATCCATTTGTTATATCTTCTATTCTTATTTTTACTACTCCTGTTGATTTTCCATTTGATGTTATTAATCCATTTTCATTTACATCTACTTTTGATGTGTCTAATGATGTATATTTTATTTCTCCTAATGTATATTTGCCTGTATTACTATATACATTTGAGGATGGTTGAATATACTTTAGTTTGTTTATATCTATTTGATACCCATTTTTATCTAATTCAATTGTTTTATCTTCATAGTCTAAATATGCAAATCCCATCTTTTTATAATATGATGCATTTTCATATGTATTATCTCCTATTTGTCCATATGTATTGTCTCCTGTTGTATATATATCTCCATTTTTTAATATTACTGCTGTGTTTAATCCGTATCCTGTTGTTAATGAACCCTCTACATTTCCATTGTTTCTTCCTATTATTAGTATGTCCTCTATTGGTTTTTCTTTTTCTATTAATCCTTGTACAAATGTATAGTTTTCTGTTCCTGTTGTTCCGTTTCCTAGTTCTCCTTGTAGATTAAATCCTGTTTCCCATATACTTCCATCTGTTAATAATATAGTTGTATTTATAATTCCTGATTTTATATATTTTACTTTGTTTGTTTCTGTTACTGTATTTGGTAAATTTACTTTTGCATATTGGGTTATATTAGATGTATTTCCTGTTCCTAGTCTTCCATTTCCATAACAACCTACTGCATATACTGTTTCATCTGTCTTTTTTACTGTTGTATGATATCCTCCACATGTTATTTCTGTTACATCTAGTGCTGTTTTCATTGGATATGATGTATTATTTACACAATTTATCCCTATTTGCCCTTCTATGTTTCTTCCCCATGACCATACTACTCCTTCTGTTGTTAATACTCCTACATGTCCATCTCCCATTGATACTTGTATTGCTTTTTTTATTGTTGTTTTTGTTGGTAATGTTTTAGTTTCTGTATTATAATTTCCTATCTCTCCATTACTTCCATTTCCCCATACATATACATTTCCATTTCTATCTGATGCTATTGAACCATAGCTTCCTGCTGATATATCTACTATATCTCCTAAATAACTTTTACCGTCTTCTCCTAATACTATTTTTGCATAGTTTGATGATTTTGTATTGTTTTGACCAAGCTGACCATATGTGTTGTCTCCCCATGCATATACTCTTCCTTGTTTTGTTATTGCTAGTGCATGGTCTGTTCCTACTGCTATTTTTACTACATTTTCTAGTTTTGTGTCTTCATCTATTTGTACCTGTGTAAGTACATTACTATATGTTCCTGTATCTTCCCCTGTTCCTAGTTGACCTTTTGCATTGTTTCCTATTGTCCATACTGTTCCATCTGCTTTTAATATTACTGTGAATCCGTTTCCTGTTTCTATTTGTGGTAATGCTATGTTTTCTTTTCCTGCTACGTTTACGATACACATTGCATTTATGCGGGCAGACACAGGGCCTGCCCCTACATCTTCATTTGTATTATCTTTTTTATATGTTCCATAGATTGTTGTGTAGCCTTCTCCTATGCCTGTTACTAAACCTTTTTCGTTTACTGTTGCGACATCGCTGTTTGTAGATTCCCATATAAAGTCAGTAATTGAAACATTCTCTAGTTGTGGGCACGGTGCGCCGTGCCCCTACAGTTGAATTTATTTCCAATTGTAGGTTTTCGCCTGTCTTTATGTATGCTTGCTTTTGATTTAATTCTATTACTTGTGTTTCATTTTGCCATGCTAGGACTGGATATCCTTCATTTTTATTATATACATCATATGCATATGCTGAACTTAAGTATACTGTATATGTTTGTAATGTCTCTGGTGCTACTCTTCCTGTTGTTGATGTTTTCATTCCTCCACTATAGTAATAATATGATATGCCATATGAAGATGTTGTACAATATGAATTACTTATTGTTCCGACATATGCTGCTCCATCTCCATTAACCCCTACTATTCCCCCTGCTTTTTTAGCAGAATTATTTGGTGAGCCATTTATAGACACTGTTCCTGTATTATAACAATTTTGAAGTACTGGTTTAGTACCATGAAAACATCCCACAAGTCCTCCTACATAATGTCTTGCTCCTTGCACTGTTACACTACCTTTATTATAACAATTTCTAATACTTCCAGAACTACAAATACCTGCTATTCCTCCTGTTCTAGAATTGTTTACATTATTAGAAGTATTAGTATATGAGCTAATACTTGCCATATTAAAACAACTATCTATATAAGAATCTGAAGCACCTGCTATTCCTCCTACACTAACTACTCTATCTCCACTCACAGATTGCGTTTGTCTTCCATCGATTATTCCACTTGTTATACCACAATTTAGTATTTGTCCATAATTAAAACCTGTTATTCCTCCTACATATGAAGTTCCCGCTCCTCCTATATAATAGGTACTATATATATTTACATTACTCATAATTAAATTTTTTATAATTGTTGATTCTATTGCTCCTGTGAAAAATCCTACATATATATATGAATTACTGTTAATATATAAATTGCTTATCGTATGATAATTTCCATCAAATGTTCCTGCAAATACTGTTCCTGTTGCTCCTATTGGTATCCACGAACCTACTGTACTTAAATCTATATCATTCATTAAATATACTGTCTTTCCTGTATAAGCATTTCCCGCATTTACACTATCTCTGAATTTAACTAAATCATCTGCTGTATATATGTATGTTACTGTATCACTATTCTCTGATAATGCTGTAATTCCGTTATTTTGTGAAGCATTATTTCTTAATAATATATCACTTTCATTCTCTGATATATTATTATCCCCTGTTAATAATGTGTCTTCTTCGTCATTTACTAATGTTTTATTTTCTTTTATTACATGTTCTGATATATATTCTTCTAATCTATTAATTGGCATACAAAGCCCTGCTAATTTGCCCCCCGCAATTAGCAGTAATACCATCGCTATACTAAACATACTTACTTGTAGTTTTTTCTTTATTTTTTTTGCATATTTTTTGCTGTATTTCTGTTTGCCATATTCTTGTTTCCTTCTTATATTCTTGTTTTCATCCATTATAGTCCCTCCAAGTTTTATTATGTCTCCATTTTCAATATCTTTTAAATTATACTTGTGTGTGTGTGTGTGTGTGTGTTACAACGCCAACGGTTTCAGAGTCTGTCCTTTTCCTGTTTTCTTCTTTTCTGTTCATTTTGGTTCCTCCCCGTTTTTTAATGAATAGTAAATAACTTTTTAGCACTTACTCTATATGAAATGCGTATAAATAATTAAAAAACTCAAAAAATATCTAAATGACATTGAGATTTTTTTAATTATTTATTTAATCATTTAACTATAATTCTATTTCCCTTATTTAATTATATAAATATTTATAATACTTTTTCAATAGCCTTTTTAGCTACTATTTTAGGCACCTTCTACATCATTACGGAAGGCTAGCTTGAACATTCCATTTTTTATATTAAATCTTTTTATCTTTTTTGTTACAGGTATGTTAAAATCCCTTAGTTTCCTTACGGAAAACCAGGGATTTTAAATAACCTACTTTTTAATATTCGAAAACTATGTAATAAACATAGCTATATATAAAGGATTGATTGAGAGAAGTATATTATTGTAATCTGTCAATAAAGTTTACAATAAATTAATCCAATTTCTTCTTCCATACATAACCCTAACTATTTGTATATTATCATTTTTTATTCTATAAAAAATAATATAATTATCTACTATCAATTTCCTTATTTCAAGTTTCTTTATTATGTCATCATCTATAATTGAATAAATTTTAGGATTATGTTTTAAATTATTTATTTCATTTCTTATTTTTGATATTAATTTTTGTGCTATTTCTGGTTCTTGCAAATTATATTTAATATATTGCTTTATTCCTACTAAATCTTCTTTTGACTCTTTTGAATATTCTATATTGTATTTCTCCACGAATAAACCTTCCTTCTATATTTTATCTAATTCTTCATATACATATTTTTCAGAATATTTTTCTCCCTTTTCTAAAGAGTTGATACCTTTTTCTAATTCCCTATATAACATATATTTATCTGTTAAAAGTTCATACAATTCAATACTCATTACTGCTAAATCTCCTGCACCATTTTTAGTAATATATACTGGACTTTTGGTTTGGTGACAAATTGTAGAAATTTCATTATAATTATTTCTTAAATCAGAACTTGGTCTAATTATTGGCATAATAAACACCTCCATTAATATTATATGCATATTTTATCAAAATACTGATATTTTGTCAATATTTTGTTTGTATATTTTCTTCTCGTTCTTGTTGCCTTTCCTCTTCTCCTGGTTTTACCCATTTTATCATTTCTGCTATTTTTCCATAGTTTTTCTTTAGGATGTTTCTGTCTAATATGTCTACTTTTCCGTCTTCGTTTAAATCATAGATACCTTTTGTTTCTTTGTTTGATTCTGTTATTATTATTCCATAATTGTCATTTAAGTCCACAAGGTCGTCTATTTCTATTTCTCCACTTTCTGCTACATCTCCTGCTATTAGCTCTATTTCGCCTATGTCTATTTCTATGTTTTCCTTTTCTATATTTTCCTCTTGTACATTTGTTATTATATATGTTAAGTATCCTTTTTTACTTATTTCTATGTCATAGCTTTG
>CAOKMR010000101.1 GCA_948469815.1 uncultured Clostridiaceae bacterium
AAAAAATATGTAGACAAATATTTTATTTTTTGCCTACATTAATTTTACACTTACACCATTGCTTTTTTTGAATTTTGATGATATTATATTTTTGACTTATTTTATGTCTGAAAGGAATGATACTAAAGATGGTAACGAATTTTAAATTTGATTTTTATAGTCCGATGAATCTTTCTAATTATAGTCTTAATCAAACTATGCGTTATCAATTGGCTTTGCTTGATAACTTGGATCATCTTACTAAAAGACATTCTGAGAATGTTGCAAATTTGACTTGCCGTATTTGCGAGTATCTTGGTTGCAAGAAAGATTTTATTTTATATGCTACTATGTGTGCATATTTACATGATATAGGAAAAATTTTTATTCCTCATAATATTTTGTTTAAAGATGGAAAATTGACTGATGAGGAATATGCAGTTATTAAAAATCATACTGTTTTTGGTTATAATTTGTGTATGAAAGATCCAAAACTTAAAATATTTGCAGAAGGTGCTTTATATCATCATGAATGTCTTGATGGCTCTGGGTATCCAAATGGAGTTTCTGGTAAAGAAATTCCTTATGCTTCTCAAATTATACATATAGCAGATGTTTATGATGCTTTGGTTACTAAAAGGCATTATACTACACATGTTAATATTTCTTCTACTTTGAGGGATTTAATAAAAGAAGCTACTCCTCCTTCTAAAATTGTTGCTTTGGATGCATTGTCTAATTCAAATCGTGGTAAAGTTAATAGAAAAGTTTTACGTTGTCTATTTAAAGTTGTAATAGATGATACTTTTTATGAAATTTCTTCTACGAAAGAATATGTTGGTCATTTAAAAAATGAATTAAGTAGACTTATTCAAATTTCCGAGTTTGATTTTCAAAGAAATAAAAAGAAATCTCAAAAGTCTAAAGAGTTTTATGAGAATGGAATGAAAATGCTGTTTGCTCATAATGAAAATTTTGATAATTATAAAGATGTTTTAGAGGATTATCGAAAGGCCATCGATACTAAACTTGAATTGATTGATAATTTGTACAAAGAAATTAAAATTATAAAGAAATTGAAATGTTAAATGAATAAAAGTAGCTACATCCATTACATCAAGAGAAAACTTTCTTATAATATATTCATGGACGGAACTTAATTTTTCCGTCCATAAATGTTAAAATTCTATTCTAATCCAAAGCTCACTCCTAAGGCATTATTTATTCTATTTATTACATTACTATCATCTATATGTCCTATTTTTTCTTTTAATCTACTTTTATCTATTGTTCTAATTTGCTCTGTTAATATTACTGAATCTGCTTTTAATCCACTGTTTCCGAGAACTTATTTCTATATGTGTCGGTAATTTATTTTTTCCTATTTGTGATGTGATTGCTGCTGCTATTACTGTTGGACTATATTTATTCCCTGTATCGTTTTGAATTATTAGTACTGGTCTAACTCCGCCTTGTTCTGAACCTATAACTGGACTTAAATCTGCGTAAAACATATCTCCTCTTTTAACTATCATTATTTCTCACTCCTGATATTACATTTTAGTTTAGTGTTTTTTAATATTATAGAATTTTTTAGTTCCTACAATATTAGTCCGCATGAAATTTACTTTGTAAATTTTTACGGTTTGTTCTGATATTTTAATATTAGTTGTTTTATTTGATAGTAAAGTATAATTTTTTCTTACATTATTATTATTTAATTGTATTATTAATTGTTATTTCATTATATAATATGTAAACCAACTTATTTTTGTTCTCATCCAATATTTCCATTTTAGTTGGCTTTCCTGTTGTTTTACTTATACTAAGTCTTTTATACCAAGCATATTTATTTTTAGGCGTTACCTCTAATATTATTTCATTTTCTAATTCTACACATTCTGAATTATTTTCCTTTAATTCTTCTATAAAACTATTTAGACTTAATATATTGTTTGATAAACAATTATAATCTTTATATATTTTTGATAGATTTAAGTTTGTATTTTGTATTTCTAAATTTGAACCATCATATATTGTTATAAGACCTTTTATATTTTCTGGTGCTTGAACTTCTTGCTTAAAAGTGTTTGGACTGTTATAAAATTGTTTTATTATATATTTATTTGTATTTTTATTACTATTTATTTCTACTGATATCGTTGCTTCATATGAACTAATATTTAAAATATTTTGTTTATAATCTGTAATTGATTTACTTATATTGTTTCCTGAATTTTGTTTTTTATAATTAAAAAAAGAAATTATTATTATAAAACTAATAATAATTATACAAATAAATATAATTTTTTTGTTTTTCATTGATATTACCTCCTGATTTTTCAAAAATCGTGTTACACACTATTTTAACATTTTGTTGTAATACAATTTTTTCATATTAATCTCTAGAATTTAATATGTTCATTTGGTAATTTTGGTGAATAAATAAAAACTTTGCTATACATGGATGAATAATTCTCTCCACTATAATCAAAGTTTTCTAAAGTATTCCTTTATATATTCTTCTAGTTCATTTTTACCTTCAATTTTGTTGATTTTTTCTCTTGCTTCTGCACTTTTAGGCATTCCTTTAATGTATGCAGATAAATGTTTTCTCATTTCTTTTATTGCAATTTCTTCACCTTTAGCTTCTACTGCTAATTTGATATGTTCTAATATTTTATCTAATTTTTCTTTATTTGTAACAGTTTGTGGATTTTTCCCATTTAGAAAGTCTTGGATTTCTTTAAATATATATGGATTTCCTATGCTTGCTCTTCCTACCATAATTCCATCTACTCCTGTGTATTCGAACATTTTTAAAGCACTTTCTCCATCTTTTATGTCTCCATTCCCTATTACTGGAATTTTCACTGCTTCTTTTACTTTTTTTATTATGTCTAAATCAGTGTTACCTGAATAATATTGTGTTCTTGTTCTACCATGAATAGTTATTGCTGATGCCCCTGCTTGTTCAAATATTTTTGCTGCTTCTCCTGCTACTATTGTTTTTTCATCCCATCCTTTTCTAAATTTTACAGTTACAGGGTGTTTTGATTCTTTTACTACTGCTGATACAATATCTCCTGCTAATTTTAAGTCTAATAATAATTTGCTCCCATCTCCATTTTTTACTACTTTTGGTGCTGGACATCCCATATTTATATCTATTATATCTGCAATGTCATTTAAATACTTTGTTGCAACTTTCATGGATTCTATATCGCTCCCAAATAGTTGCATTGATATTGGCCTTTTTTCATTTTTAGTGTTTAATAAGAGTTTGGTTTTTTCATCATTATAATATAGTGCTTTTGCACTTACCATTTCTGTACATACTAATCCTGGATTATATTTTTTACATATTATTCTAAATGGCAAGTCTGTTATTCCTGCCATTGGTGCTAATATTATATTATTTTCTAATTCGACATTTCCTATTTTTAGTTTGCGTAGATATGGCATTTTTCCTCCTATTTATTTATAAGATATATTAGTCCATAAATATAGCTTTTTGCCTTCTTGCACTTATGTTTAATAATAATCCTATGCATATAAAATTTGTTATTAATGAACTTCCTCCATAGCTTACAAATGGTAATGGTACTCCTGTTATTGGTAGTAGTCCCATTGTCATTCCTATGTTTTCTAACATATGAAAGGCAAATATTCCTGATATTCCTATTGCTATATATGAGCCTAAATCATCTTTTGCTGTTTTTGCTACATATATCGATTTTGTTAGTAACATTATATATGTTATTATTACTATAACAGCTATTACAAATCCCATTTCTTCTCCAATTACAGAAAATATGAAGTCTGTCGTTTTAGGGTATAAATATCCTAATTGTGTTTGGTTTCCTTTCAGTAGTCCCATTCCTAGTAATTTTCCTGAGCCAATTGCTAGTTTTGATTGGATAACATTATAGCCTGATCCTCTTGGATCTAGGTCTGGATTTAGGAATACGTCTATTCTGGTTTTTGCATGATCTGGCAATACATAAAAATACGCTAATGGTATTGCTACTACTACTATAATACTTGCAATTATTATTAACTTTTTATCAACACCAGCTACAAACATCATGAATATATATGAAACTAAAAATGCCATTAATGTTCCATAGTCTGGTTGTAATACTATTAGTCCTACTGGAATTGCTAATATTACTACTGATATTAGTAATTTCCAAAATCTATTTGTTTCCCTTTTATCTCCATTTTGCAATTTTACCATAATGTATGAGAAAAATATTATAAATACTATCTTTGCAAATTCACTTGGTTGAAATGTTGCCCATTCAGTAATTTGAAACCAACTAGTTGCCCCATTTATTGGTTCAGTGAATAATACCGCTATTAAAGCTATAATAAATAAAACATATAATATTGGTGATATTTTAGCTATTGTGTTATAGTCTATTATAATAACTCCTATCATAACAGGTATACTAATTATAACCCAGACTATTTGCTTTTTTAAATCTGAATTTCCATTTTCTTGTGTCGCAGAGTATAAAGCTACCATGCCTATTATTAACAATATTAAACAGCATACTAATATGCTCCATTCAATGTTTTTTATAAATCTTCTCTTCATCTATTTTTCTCTCTCTATTTGAATTTTATTTTTGAGTTTTCTCTTTTGCTTTTTTCTCCTTCTTTTCTATTGTTTTGGTTTCTTGCTTATTTTCTTCTTGCTCGTCTTTTTGTTTATTTTCTTCTACTATCTGCTTTGCTTCTTTAATTACTTTTTCTTCTTTATTTTCTTCTTGTTTGTCTTTTATCTTCACTTCTTGTTTTATATTAACTATTGGAATATTGGCATATAATGCTGGTGCTCCTGTTGTTCCATCTGTGTTTTGTTTATTTGTGAGTCTTACATCTATTTCTTTTTCATCTATTTCTATATATTTTTTTATTACATCTATTATTTCTTGCCTCATTAAATCAAGGAAATCAGCTGATACATTTGCTCTATCCTGCATTAATACTAAATGTAGTCTCTCTTTTGCTGCATCTTTTGAACTGTTTGTATTTTTTTCTGATTTTTTTGCATTTTTAAAGAAGGCTATTATACTTTCAAACATGCTCAATTCCACCTTTACTTTGTTATATGTGTTGTATATCTATTTTCGTCTGAATATGTTTTTCAATTTTTCTAGAAAACCTTTTTCTCTTCCTGGTATACTTACTTCTATGTTTTCACCTAAGATTCTTTTTGCAATTTCTCTATATGCTTTTCCTGATGGTGCTTTTTTGTTTGATACTACTGGTTCTCCTTTATTTGTTTGAGTTATTATGTATTCATCGTCTGGTACAACTCCTGTAAGATCAATTGATAATAAATCAACTATGTCTTCTACATCCATCATTTCACCTTTTTTAACCATATTAGGTCTTAGTCTATTTACTACTAGTTCTGGATTTTTTATATCTGATGCTTCAAGTAATCCTATAATTCTGTCTGCATCTCTTATTGACGAAATTTCTGCCGTTGTTACTACTATTGCTCTGTCTGCACCTGCTATTGCGTTTTTAAATCCTTGTTCTATCCCCGCAGGGCAGTCTATTAATATATAGTCAAATTCCTCTTTTAATTTTTTTGTTAAGTCTTTCATTTGCTTTTCATTTACTGCACTTTTATCCCTTGTTTGAGCTGCTGGAAGTAAAAATAATTCTTCAAATCTTTTATCTTTTATAAGTGCTTGTCTCATTTTACATCTTTCTTCTACAACATCAACTATATCATATACAATCCTATTTTCTAATCCCATTACAACATCTAAGTTTCTTAATCCTATGTCAGTATCTACTAATGCAACTTTTTTTCCTTCTAATGCTAATGATGCTCCTAAATTCGCCGTTGTCGTTGTTTTTCCTACTCCACCTTTTCCTGACGTTATTACTATAACTTCTCCCATGTTTAATATCATTCCTTCCTTGTAATAAGTAGTGTTTTATTTAACTTTTAATTATTGTTTCCGTAGTAATTATTGCTTATTATCATATCGTAATTTCCAGAAAAAGTCAAGGCTTGACCCAAAATTACAAGTCAAAAATGTTACTGTATAATGGTTTTATTATATAAATTTGTGTTTGTGGGGAGGATAAAAATTGTAGAGAATTATAATTATAC
>CAOKMR010000102.1 GCA_948469815.1 uncultured Clostridiaceae bacterium
GGAGGTATTTTATTGTGGAAAATAAAATAAATAATACTATGGAAAGATATGCTAAGTATTTAAGAAAATCAAGAAAAGACATGGAAGCTGAATTGCATGGGTCTGATGAAACTTTAAAAAAGCATGAATTAATATTAAATGATTTATGTAAGTCTATAAATATTAAAGAAGAACAAGTAGATACTTTCAAAGAGGTTGTTTCTGGAGATAGTATCTCATCGAGACCTGTTATGCAGGAGTTACTCCAATTAGTAGAACAAGGTATTTATTCTGGTGTTTTAGTAGTAGAAGTAGAACGTCTCGCTAGAGGGAACACATTAGACCAAGGTATCGTTGCCAATGCTTTTCAATATTCTAATACTAAAATTATCACTCCTACTAAAATATATGACCCCAGCAATGAATACGACCAAGAGTATTTTGAATTTGGATTATTTATGTCTAGGAGAGAATATAAGACTATAAATAGACGTCTACAAAGAGGAAGGGAAATAAGTGCTAATCAAGGAAAATTCCCACGGAAGCAGACCTCCTTATGGTTATAAACGAAGAAAAATTGAGAACGACAAAGGTTGGACTTTAGATATAATTCCCGAACAAGCTGAGGTAGTAAAAAATATTTTTGATATGTATGCTTATAAAAACATGACACCTTCTGAAATCGGCAAGTATTTAGATAATCTAAATATTAAACCTTTAAAATCTGAAAATTGGTCGGCTAATTCTATAAGAGACATTTTATCTAATCCAGTATATATAGGAAAAATCAAATGGAAGGACAGAAAACTTGTTAAGATAGTGAAAAATGGAAAAATAATTAATACCCAACCTAAAAATAAAGGAAACGATGTAATTTTAGTAGATGGATTACACGATTCTATTATAGATGAAAAAA
The DNA here is from genome assembly GCA_948469815.1 of uncultured Clostridiaceae bacterium. Classification (GTDB taxonomy): domain Bacteria; phylum Bacillota; class Clostridia; order TANB77; family CAG-508; genus CAKPSH01. The sequence continues at coordinate 896 of CAOKMR010000102.1, forward strand.
CTTTTGATATTGTGCAAAAAAAGAAAGTAGAAAATAATATTGCACCTATACCTGGCACATATAATATACAAAATCCACTTGCAGGGTTAATAAGATGTGCTAAATGCAATAGGGTTATGTGCAGAATAACTAATACAACACTAGCTTGTGTTAATCCGAAATGCAATAACATTTCTAGCAGAATAGATGTTGTGGAAAAAAAGGTTTTAGAAAGCTTAAAAGAATGGCTTACTAGTTACGAGAATGAAATCAATAATACTGCTATAGCTCAAACAAACATTAATGATATAATAAGTATAAAACAATCATCTATGAAGAAAATTAAAAAAGATATTAATGATTGCGATAATAAAATTGAGAAAGTTCACGACTTTCTCGAAAATGGTGTTTACACAATAGATGTCTTTACTGAGCGAAAAAACAAACTATTAAAACAAAAGCAAGAACTGTTTACAAAATTCTCTGAAATTGATAACGAATTAAACAAGATTAAACAAATTGAAGAAGCAAAAAAAGATTTAATACCTAAAACAAAAAATGTATTAATTCAATATAAAGACTGTGATGATATTAAAACTAAAAATACTTTATTAAAGAGTGTAGTGGAAAAAGTAGAGTATCTAAAGACACAAAAGTGCTACAACCAACATGGCAATCTAGAAAATTTTGAATTACTTATTTATCCTAAATTTTAAACTATAAACTTGAATGGGTTAATAGAGTTAAACATGTTAAAGTTTGCGCAAAATGTCATCATAAAGGTAGATGTTTAAAGGGTATAGATATGGATTTCTGTGATGATAAAAAACCATGTTATCCTTGTGATACAAGAGAGTGTTTACCAGAAGCTAATGAATGCGAAAATAAATAATATAAATTAGTAGGGGCTTTCGTGCCCCTCTTTATTATATAATCCCCATTTTCTTTGCCATTTGTTTCCCTTTTTTCATTATAGTTTTTTTGTTTGTTCCTTCTGTATACATCATCATAATCCCTGCTGATACCATTGTACCAACTAATATCCCTTTTACAAAATTCATGTTGTTTCCTCCTTTTTATTTATATTCTAGGAAAGTTATGCCAGTGGCATAACTTCTGTAGACTTCTTAGCTCTGCGAACATAAGTGAGCTAGAGATAAGTTATGCAGAGCAGATAATTATGCGGATTATTAGAATTGTTTTGTGGTTTTCACCGCTTAGCAATTCTTAAAATTCGTTATTTCCTTTTTTATTATTTCTATTTTTGTTAATTATATACGATTATTTTTTCTTTTATTAAATTTTTGATGAATTTTAATTAGCCTATTTTTATTATATTTATGCTTGAAATATGGCAAATTTTATGTTAATATTGTTTCATAATTACATGAAAATGCATATTAGGTGAGTGTTTAGACTCCTTCAGTATTTTTATACTATTTTTTACAAATCACCTATTCCTTATGATATGTTTTTTTATTTTTTATTAGAGAGTATATTTCATATATTGCTATTATTCCTAAGAACCCCCCAAACATTCTTTTTAGAGTTATTGTTTCTATTTGAGTTGCAAGGTTTGCTCCTATTCCTGCACTTATTCCGCTTGCAATTATTACTGGTATTGCTGTTTTCCATTTGATAATTTTTCTTTTTGAGTTTAGTATTATTGCTGTAATTGCTGTGGGAATAAAAAATATTAGATTGACTGATTGCGCTATTCGCTGATCTACTCCTAGTAATAAGGTTAATCCTATTATTAATACTGCGCCACCACCTAGTCCTAATGATGTGACTATTCCAGATATTACTCCTATGATTATTACCATGTTTTTCTCCTATTCTTGATTAAATGTTTGATAAAAGTCCTGTCTGTACAATTAAATATATATGTTATTTTACGTAATCATACTTTAACAATTAATAAATTTGAGATATTTATTATATGATTTATAGAATTTAACTATTCTACTGCACAATAATAAATCTCATTGAAACATAAATTAAAAATACAATAAAGCAAATTTTTAATATTCTGTCAGACAATTTATTTAATAGTTTTTCTCCTATGCAAGCTCCTATTATTCCGCCTAATGCTGCTAAAACCCCTAATTTAAAGTCAATATACTTATCTTTATAATAAAATATAAAACTCACTATTGTAGCTGGTAAAACACAACATATTGCTGTTGCTCTTGCTTCCTTTTCTTGCATTCCTAGAAAGTATACAAATGCTGGTATTAATATTGTTCCTCCTCCTGTTGCAAATAAGCCTGTTGCGAATCCAGATAATATTCCTATACAAATCTTTTTTATCATAATAGTATATTTTTAGCTTTTTAGGATTTTTTTATACTAATTTCGTCTATCTTTTCTTGTGCAATTTTGGTGAGTATTTTATCACATTTTAACATTTGGCATATAATGTCATTCTTTAATTCTTCATTTTTAACGTTATCAACTTTGTCTAGAAATGCTTGTAATTCTTTTTTATATTCCTTACTCTTTACCTTCCATTCAGGATATTGTTCAATTTGCTTATTCTTTTTCAATATACTCTTTTCCTCATTTCCATATTTTGTAATTTTTTTACTGGTAGATAATCTTTTATTACCTTTGCCGTTATATTGCCATTACAATATACAATTTTAATACACAAAATGATAAAATACAACTTAAATAGTCAATTTACTATATTTTTTTAATTTTTATTATTGGGAGGTGTTTTATGATTAAGATTAAAATATCAGATTTACTAGGCAAAAACAAAATGACTCAATCTTCTCTTGCAAAACAAGCAAATATTAGACCTGCAACTGTGTCAAAGATGTATTATGAAGAAATAAAACGAATTGATGTTAAACATTTGAATAATATATGTAAAGTATTCAATTGCGAAATTTCAGAATTATTAGAATATATACCAGATAAATCTAAAGACAAATAATTATAAGAAATAATTATTTGTCTTATTTATTAACGTACCAGTTTTGTTTTTACTTATAATTTTAATGATTATGTCTTCACATTTTTTTCGAAATGTATTAAATTGAGTACATATTTATTATTTAATGTTTTCATCTTTTACAAAATATTTCGTACCTAATATTTTATTAGGCAGATATTGCTGTTCAACCACATGATTTGGATAGTCATGTGGGTATTTATATCCATTTCCATATCCAAATTGTTCCATTCCTTGTGCTACTGAATTTCTTATGTGCATTGGTATTGTTCCTGTATCTTTATTTTTTACATCTTCTAAAGCTCTATCTATTCCAAGGTATGTTGCATTTGATTTTTTTGATTCTGATACATAAACTGCTACTTCTGCTAAGATTATTCTGGCCTCTGGCATTCCAACCATACTTACTGCCTGCATTGCAGATGTTGCAACTACTAATGCATTAGGGTTCGCAAGTCCAACGTCTTCTGCTGCTGCTATTACAATTCTTCTAGCTATGAATACTGGGTCTTCTCCACCATTTATTGCTCTAGCAAGGTAAAATAGAGTTGCATCAGAGTCTGAGCCTCTCATGGATTTTATGAATGCGCTTATATTGTCATAATGTGTGTCTCCATTTTTATCAAATACTGCTTTTCTTTTTTGTATACTTTCTTTCATTATTTCGTCTGTTATATTTATTTTTCCGTCAGAACTTATTTCTGTTGTTAGTACTGCAATCTCTAAACCATTCAGTGCTGTCCTAACATCTCCGTTTGAGACTTCTGCTATTTTCATTAAGGTCGTGTCTTCTATTTTTACATTAAAACTTCCTAGTCCTTCTGGATGTGTTAATGCATTCTTTAATATTTTGAATATATCTTCTGCGTTTAATGGATCTAATTTTACTACCATTGACCTAGAAATAAGAGCTTTATTAACTTCGAAATAAGGGTTTTCTGTGGTTGCTCCTATTAGTATTACTGTTCCATTTTCTACATATGGTAATAGCGCATCTTGTTGCAATTTATTGAATCTATGAATTTCATCAATAAATAAAATGCATTTCCCTGTTGGATTTAAAAAAGGATTTTTTGCCTCCTCTATGGCTTTTTTTATGTCTGAAACCCCAGCAGTTACAGCATTTAGTTTTACAAATTGATATTTTGTTGTGTTGCTTATTACTTTTGCAAGTGATGTCTTTCCACACCCTGGTGGTCCCCATAGTATAATACTAGATATTCTATCTGCTTTTATAGTTCTATATAGAATTTTATCTTTAGCTAGAATATGTTCTTGTCCAACATAATCTTCTAATGTTTTTGGCATCATTCTATATGCTAGTGGTTGTGATAAATCCATATTTTCTTTCCTTTCTTTTATATTTTATTTACTCTTTCCCTTGTAACACGGATGCCCAAATGGCGCGAAAGAATTGTTTTCAATTATTTCGTAATGCTATTTTCCTAATAAAGATAAGCCCCTCCTAATCATATCCTCAACGCTCAATCCCTCTAAGCTTGTCTTTTCAAATGCTTTTTCAATTTCTCTTTTACTATACCCTAGAACTTGTAATGCTGAGATTGCTTCATCTATATTTTCATTATCTTTTATTACTTTATTTAGTTCTTGCTTTTGCTCGCTTCCTTTTGTTTCCATGTCTTGTTTCTTTATTTTATCTTTTAATTCTAGTACCATTCTGGCTGCTGTTTTGGCACCTATTCCTGGCAGTTTTGTAAGCTTATGTGTATCTTCATTTATTACTGCAAGTGCAAAACTGGATGCGTCAATATTTGATAAGATTGTAATTGCTGATTTTGCTCCTATTCCACTTGTGGTTATTAATATTTCAAACATTCTAAGTTCTTCTTTGCTCAAAAATCCATACAGACTGATATTGTCTTCTCTTACCCAATAATATGTATGTATTTTTACATTTTCTCCGATTTCTCCTATGTTTTCTATTTCTGGCTCAGGCATAAATATTTTGTATCCTACTCCATTAGCTTCTATTACAACATATCCACTAGATTTTTCTTCTATATTTCCTTTTATATATGCAAACATGTTTACCTCCATTGTCAAACAAATTTTCTCTATTATTTTATCATAAATAAAATAAATTGCAAGGGATTTTTTAAAATAAATAAAAATGGCACGTTCCACGTGCCATTTTTATTTATTTTATTTTACTTTTTCTGCAAATCTATTGTCTACTACATCGCTAAAAGTTTCTCTTTTAGCGATGTCTCCTTTTGTAGTTTGCTTTT
>CAOKMR010000103.1 GCA_948469815.1 uncultured Clostridiaceae bacterium
TTAGACATTTATGCAAATTTTTAACACAGGCAGATGATTTAGCAATAGCAAATTTAAGAGCAAGAATGTATGATATTATGAGAGCACAATATAAAATGCGTGATTTAATTACTAAAAAATTAGATTTGGATGTATGGCAAAGAATTAATAGAAATAAATTATAAAATTTGAGAAAAAATCTCAAAAATATTGATATTTTATAAAAATTAGCATATAATATAGTATGAGAGGAGAGAAGTCAAAATGTTAATTAGATTTAGTTTTAAAAATTTTAAATCCTTTAAAGATGAAAATTTACTAGATATGGAAGCTACTGCATTAAAAGAACACGAATACAACATTGCTAAAACAGAAAATATTGATCTTTTAAAAGTAGCAGCTATATATGGTGCAAATGCTAGTGGAAAGACAAATGTATTACAAGCATTTGATTATATGAGATTGAAAGTCTTAATAGATAATAAAATAAGGCATGAAATGAGAATAGAAGAAAAATCTATAAACAGTTTTATGATAAATGAAGAACCTATTAGCGTAGAAGTAGAAATATTAGCTAAAAATCAAGAAATATATAAATATGGATTTGAACTATCTAAAGAAAAAGTAATTTCAGAATGGCTATATAAAAAAAGAATAAATACTTTTTACGAAATATTTGAAAGAGAAGGAAATAATGTTAATCTAAAAATAAATAAAAATAAATTTTCAAATATTGATGAAAATTCGTTATTTTTAAATATGTATAGTAGAATGTTTAATGACAATGAAGATTTTACAAATGTATTTAATTGGTTTGCTAATACAAATTTTTTAGATTTTGGAAATTCGAATTTTGAAAATTTTATTACACAAATTATTAGACCTAATTTTTTAGTAAAAATATTAGAAGATGAAAAATACAAAAAGGAAATGATTAAATTTATTAATGCTTTTGATAATGGAATAAAAGATATTAGAATAACACCAAGTAAGAAAGAGAAAATTCAAAATGTTCAAGATATAAAAATGGAGCTAATACATGAAAATGAAAATAAAGATATAGCATTACCATTAGAATTAGAATCTAGTGGTACAGTAAAAATGATTAACATGTTTGATTTTTTAATGAATGCGCTAAAAGAGGGAACAGTAATATTTATTGATGAATTAGATGCAAAATTACATCCATTACTAACAAGATATATTATTAATCTATTTCATAATAGTGAAACAAATATTGGTAATGGACAGCTAATTTATTCTACACATGATACAGTAAACTTAAATAAAGATACATTTAGAAGAGATGAAATATGGTTTGCAGAAAAAGATAAAGACGGAATTTCAGAAATATATGCATTGTCTGATTATATATTAGAAGATGATAAAAATGCAGGCAAAAAAGTAAGAAATGATGCGACATACAATAAAGATTATTTAACTGGAAGATATGGTGCTATTCCAGTATTAAAGGAATTTAGTATTGTATGAAAGATAAAGAATATTCTAGAAAAGGTAATTTAAAAAGTAAAAAGCTTGCACCAGCCAATTACTTAATTGTATGTGAAGGAAAGAAAACAGAGCCTAACTATTTTAACGGATTGAAGAAACAAATTAATAAAAAATATGGCAATAAAGTAGATGTGTTAATTCCTAATATTGAAGTAAAAGGAACAGGAAAAAACACTACAGATTTAGTAAAATACACTCAAAAATTTGTAAACTATTCAAGTAAAGTATATGGACAAGTCTGGGTAGTGTTTGATAAAGATGATTATAATGATGAGCAATTTAACCAAGCAATAGCAAATTGTGATTATAATGCTTGTTGGTCAAACCCTAATTTTGAACTTTGGTTATTAGCACATTTAAAGAAAGTAACTAAATATATTTCTAAAGATGATGTTTTAGATGAACTTAACAAAGAATTTCAAAAGAATGGATTAGGTACTTATAGTAAAAGTGATCCTAACATCTTTGAAAAAGTTACAAAAGATGGAAAACTACATACTGCAATAGAGTATTGCAAACAAATGGAAGAACTAAATAAAAATGGACAAGCATCAGAAAGAAATCCAATGACAAAGGTTTATAAGATTGTTGATGGATTGAAAGAATATTTAGAATAAGTATGTAGAAGAAAAAATGGATAATAGTAAAATATTATAAAACAAAGATATATAACTTAAAAAATTTAACCAAAACTGTTGACATTTTAACCTATTTAGGTTAAAATAATAAAAGAAGGAGGGATTTATATGTTGAGTGAGTTTGGAAAGTTTTCTAGAAAACTTAGAATAGAAAGAAATGAATTATTAATTGATATGGCTCAAAAATTAGATGTAAAACCTTCATTTTTATCTGCCGTTGAGGTGGGAAAAAAAGGAATTCCAAATAATTGGGAGGAAAAGATTATTGAAAAATATGAATTAAAGGAGGAACAAATAAGAGAATTGAAAGAAGCAATCGATAGATCTGCTAAGGTATTAAAAGTCGATTTAACAGACAGAGATATTAAAGATAAGGATTTATTATTTGCTTTTGCAAGAAAATTAGATGTTCTTGATACTAAAGATAAGGAATCAATATTTGACATATTGAACAGAAAGAACAATAAACAATAGGAGGTAAATATGAACTCTTACAAAGCAATACCGTTATCCAGAAAAAACATAAGAAAAATAGCAAGATTAATTAGAGAAAGTATCGGAATTTCAGATACAGAAGCTTTTCCTGTTATACCATTTTTGGAAAGAGCTTTAGATAAGTTTGATTACAATTATGATATTTGCGAAGAAGAAGAATTAAGAGATAATTATGCATTAACTATTCCAAGTAAAAAAATATTGAAAATTCGTGAAGATGTATATTTAAGAGCAATGAATAATGTGCCAAGAGATTTGTTTACTATTTCCCATGAATTTGGACATGCATTTTTACACGATAACGATACAATAGCTCTAGCTAGAGGCGAAGAAAGAATAAAAGCATACGAAGATCCAGAATGGCAAGCAAATACATTTGTAGCAGAATTGATGGCTCCTTCAGATGCTGTTATAGGTATGAGTATAGAAGAAATTATGAGAAATTATAACTGCTCTAAACAAGTAGCAGAAATTCAATCTCGTAATTCTTATATATAAAAAAGATACCAAACATCAAAAAGTTTGGTAACTATTGATAGCTAAATTGCCGTTTAGCTATAAGAAAAAGCCATATGCACTACATATAGTTTTCTAATCATAAAAAAATTATATCATATGGTAATTTCTTTTGCAATAGTTATAACAAAAAAAAGGAGGAATTACATATGACAAGTAATAGGAAAGGTTATTATATTTTTGTAAAATCGTATAAACATCCTAAAACAGGAAAGTTGATGATTGCATCTGAGTATGGCAAAAAAGCTTTTCGTTTATGGATAAGTAAATAAATTTTAATTAATATAGGATTATTTAGTAGTGAGATAATCCTCTCAATTATAAAATGAGAGGAGGAATATAAAGATGGCAAATAAAATTAGAACTTCTAAAAATGTTGCTAGAAAAGCTAGTTCTCAATTAAGAAGCAAAAATACCAGCAAAATACAGAAATCTGTTGCTGGAAGTGCACTGAGAAATAGAGCAAAAAAATAGATAAACTAAAAGGCAAGAATTAATCTTGCCTCTTTAATGTCCTATATGTTAAAAGTATATAAAATAGCGAATTTTTCATTTTTATTAAATTACAAGACTCTGTCAAACTATTCTCATCATCAAAAGGTCCTAATTGCTATTACAAATTAAGAATTCAAAAAAGGGGGCTGACAAATTAATTTGAGCACGTTATACTACCAGTAAATTATAAATATGGAGGTAGTAAATATGTGTAAAAATGCAAAAGGGATTTTGGATGACCTATTTGAAAGTAGAGAAGAGAATCTATGTGCATTAACAGAAATGGATAAACAAAAGATAGAAAGATTAACAAGGGACAACGATAGTTATGATAAGTTATTTGAAGCAATAGAAGACTTATCAAACAATTCTGAGAAATTAGAAGAAATTAGGAATAGTTTAGATAGTTACATAGACAAAATTAATATTATAGGAGCATATGAAAATCAGAAATTCTATAAGATAGGATTCTAGATGCAATAAATTTAATCTTAGAATGCAAAACAATTTAACTAGTTTTATAAAAAGCTTAATAACAAATATAAATAACAAAAAAAGATCTAATATATGAAAAATATATTAGGTCTTTTTTTTGATTTTTTTAAAATTCTACCACTTTTTAATAAAATGAGGGCATTTACCTAGTGGAAGGTAAAATTGTACATTGACAAATACACTTGTAACCAAGTGTCATAATAAGCCATTTTCTTTAATATTCTGTATTAGAAACTTAATTTAGAAGATAAAGGAGCTGATGTCAATGTGAATAAAAATCAAGAAGAAATAAAGATAGATAAATTAGAATTTAATACATATTGTATTTTTACAAATGAAGAACAGGAGGTTAAAGAAACAATAGGACTAATTTTTAAAGATTATATTGAAAACTTAAAAACGGATAAAAAGTAACTTTTACGAAAATAGAATAATAGTTGCAAAATTATTTTGAGCACGTTACAATTTTTATTGTAGATGATTACGGATAGGAGGGTAGATGTTAGACTTAACTAGTCAAAACTTCAAAGTACGGTATATATATAAGACTATCTCGTGAAGATGGCGACAAACAAGAAAGCGAAAGTATCGGTAATCAAAGAAATATTTTGCAAAGATATGTAAAGGAGAATGGTTTAAATTTAATCAAAGAATACGTTGATGATGGCATCTCTGGAACTACATTTGATAGACCTGGATTCAATAGAATGCTACAAGATATTGAGAACAGAACTATTAATATGGTTATAACAAAAGATCTATCAAGACTTGGAAGGGACTATATTAAAACAGGGCATTACATAGAAAATTACTTTCCACAAAACAATATTAGGTATGTTGCAATAACAGATGGCATAGACACCTATATAGATAGCACGAATAACGATATAACACCTTTTAAAGCGATTATGAATGACTATTATGCTAAGGATATATCAAAGAAAATTAGAAGTGTCTATAAAGAAAAACAAAAGAACGGAGAGTATATGTGTAGCATTCCAGCATATCGGATATAAAAGGCATCCTAGTATTAAAAATAAACTAATTATTGATGAACAAGTAAAAGATATTGTAGAGAAAATATTTGATATGTATGCAAATGGACATGGTAGTGTAGAAATAGTAAAATACTTGAATTCCAACAAATATTTGTCACCTACTGGTTATAGAAAAACTGGTTTTGTACAAGATAAGACGTGGTCGAAATCTTTGATTTCGTGTCCACGGCTATATGCAAGCGAAGTCGAATGAAAATAAAATAAACTATGAATGGAATGAAGTTACTTTATGCAATATGTTAAAAAACGAAGTGTATATTGGAAACACAGTACAAAATAAGAAATCAGTTGTCTCTTATAAAGTACATAAAATAAGAACTGTAGAGAAGGAAAATCAAATAAGAGTAAATGGCACACATGAAGCTATTATTGATAAAGACATATTTGAAAAAGCACAATGTATTCTCGAGAAAAGAGGAACAAATACAAAACTAAAATATGATTACTTATTAAGAGGGCTACTTTACTGTTATCATTGCAAAAGAAAACTGCAAATTGTGCTTAAAAAGAACTCAAAAAGAAATGCAAAATCACATCCATATATAACTTGTAGCGAGCATAAAAAAAGAGGCTGTTATCCGTTAAGTATTAACTATGAAAAGTTCGAAAAGCATATTATTTATGTTGTTAAAAAGATATGCAAGATATATGCTGATAAAGAAATTTTTTATTCTATTTATGAGAAATATCAAAACAAAACATTTGATATTCGAGATGGATATAAGAAAAAGTTGGAACAAATTGATAAGACTATATTAGATATAAATAACAACTTAGACAAAATGTATATGGATAAATTGCAAGGTATCATTCTTGAAGAGGATTACATTAGAGTAT
>CAOKMR010000104.1 GCA_948469815.1 uncultured Clostridiaceae bacterium
TCTGCCACGGCAATATCTTGAAAAATCCCGAAAGAGTCTGTAAAATCAATGCTTTCACAGTGAGGATAGGCGCTTACTACACCACTACTACACCATTTTTGAAAGAGTCTTGAGATGACATTGTTTACAGCAAAATAAATCCGTTTGCAGGATGGCAGTTTTCTTCATGGAAAGGGAACTGCCATTTGCTATAGAAAAATCAGGGAAACATAATAAAATGTATTGTTGAGTTAAATAAAAAAAGATTTTTACAAAGGTTGCTTTTTTGAGGATAGTAAAGTAGAATATAGATAATGATAAAATTAAGATAAAATATGGATAAGGAGTGGGCGCTTATGTTACAGATTAGACCTGTTTCAGATTTGAGAAATAAGTTTCCTGATATTGAGAAAATCGTAAATGCGGGTGAACCGGTATATTTAACAAAAAACGGATATGGAGCAATGGTGGTGCTTAGTCTTGAAGAATATTCAAAGTTGACGGATGGTGTTGAAGCTGCATTAGATAAAGCAGATAGGTTTGCGGCGGAAAATGATACAAGGATGAGCCATGAGGAAGTTTTTGGAGGACTACGGAGGAAGATAAATGTTCAGTAAAAAGTACAGATTGAGCTATCTGCCGCTTTTTTATGAGGATCTTGATGAAAAAATAACTTATATTGCGGAGAAACTGAAGAATCCGAAAGCAGCAAATGACTTATTGGATAAAGTAGAGTCTGCTATTATGGAGCGGCTTCCAGTTGCTGAATCATTTGAACCATATCATTCTGTCCGGGAGCGCAGATATTCTTATTATCGTATTTATGTGGATAATTATATTATTTACTATGTAGTGATTGATGACGATCCGAATGATTTGGTTATGGAAGTTAGAAGGTTTCTTTATAATGGGCAGGATCGGTATAATATGGTATAATTTATTAAATAATATTAGGGAGGTTTTTATGAAACTTTTTAGAATTCTTCATTTATCTGATATTCACATTGGTAATACATATATGGATTCAGAGGATATTGCATATAGAATTATCTCTGATATAGAAAGTGAAAATATTAGAGGTATACAAAGTGTCATTGTTACAGGTGATATTTTTGAAGGCGGCTGTGGCATGAATGATGGTATAATATCCGAGGCAGTAAATTTTTTTGATATTATTTTTGAAGAGTTGAAAAAATCTACAAACATAGAAAAGACAGATTTTTTATTTGTACCCGGAAATCATGATGTTATGAGAGAAGAAGATATTTCTCAACGTTGGAGAAAGTATAGTGCTTTTTTAGATGGTTTTTATGGTTTGCTTCCTGATTTCTATGATTCGGGAGATTTTTCGTTGTTAAAAATATACAATGATAGCAGAATAGCTTTTGCTGGTTTTAATTCTTGTGGGTTGAAAAAAGAGCCCATGATTGATGAAAAATTACTTAAAAATATAAAAATAGTTGACGATGCTCAATTTGATGCGTTTGGAATAGATAAAAAGAATTTATTGAAGTTTATGGATACGCAGACAAAGGCTAATACCTTTGTTGATTTTGGAGAGATTACACCGAAACAAATACTAAGGGTTAAGAGAGAACTAAAAAAATATGATGATTATAATATTATTGCTTTTTTTCATCATCATTTTTATTTGTTTCCAGAAGTTTATAGCAAATATGGAGACTCCAGTTTAATTAGAAATTACACAAATATTATTCAACAACTGCAACAAACTCATGTAAAAACTGTATTACATGGTCATAAACATTTTGATTTAGAAAGACCATTGATTACAGATTCTTATTATGAAAATACGAAAAATATAATTAATATTATTGCAGGAGGATCTGTAGGAACTAATCGTGTTATAAAGCATACATTTAATATTATCGATTTTTATGATAAAGACTCTGATTTAGAGTTAGTACAACGCAAATTTGTTTATAATAATGACCAACTTGAGCCCATAATTATTAGACAAATTCCGCCGAAGCAGGGTAATAGTGACATAAGAATAAAACTTCTTAGCGTGTTAGAAATAAACAATCCCGATTTGTTTTTTGAATATTCCATTGCTATTGAAAAAATTAATATTGTTGCGGATGACTATTCTAATATGCTTAAATGGTTGGAAAGTGTCTTCGTAGGATTTGAAGAGATACAGAAAATATTTGAAACAAATAGTTTATGTATATTTTTCTTGTTGTATGCAATGAATTATAGAATCTTAAAAATCAAACAGACACTAGGAAAAGAAAATATTGATATGTCATATTATAATATATTAGACAATCTATTATTAAACAATATTCCAGATGTTGGATTTGATAAAAATCAATATTTGAATATATTTGAACAGAGTGATTATGATAGGATAAAGAATGCATGTGATGAGATGTTTGATATCCTGCAAAATAAAAAAACAAAATACTACTTATCTTTTAGCATGATTAGTATTTTTATCACAGATATTTATTTGATGTTGCGGTATTATGCCGGAAGTTTTTATAATAAGAACATTAAATATAAGGTCAATATAAAATTAGATGAAACAGAGTTTCATCAAAATGTTCCGGTGCAAAAAATTATGATTCATTCAGACGCTGATCGCCGAAGCGCTTTTATTGATCTGCGCTGCAACTCTGCTACAGCACATAAATTAGCGGTTTTATTTGTGAAAGAGTTTGAATTGATAATAAGTAAATTTGAGGATTACTTTAAAATTGTTGGATTAAAGTTGTATTACATTACGCCTAAAATTGAAAAAAGCAATTTGCCAAATGCCATAGATAATTATAATTTTGAAGCTTATATTCCTACACTTATACCACTTTTAACAGGAGATAATATTTATGCTAAAAAAGAGGTATTTGCAAGAGAATTAATACAAAATTCAATTGATGCAATATCGGTTAGAGCTTCTACGAATAAAGATTTCAATCAAACGATATATGTAACACTTGGCCAATCACAAGGACGAATGTTCTTTAGAATTAAAGACTTCGGAACAGGGATGGATAGGTTTAAAATTGAGCGTTATTTTACTAGTATTGGTCGTAGCTTTTATTCAGGGGATGAATATCGTGATTTAGAAATAGATTATAAACCAATTAGCAATTTTGGAATTGGATTTTTGTCAGCTTTTATGATTTGTAGAGAGATTGATGTAAAAACAAGGTATTATTTAGATGAACAGGAAGGATTAAGGCTACATATTCCTAATTATGATGGATGCTTTTTTATTGAAAAGGATGATACATTAGACATAGGAACAGAAATAACATTGTATATCGATAATAAGATTAGCCGTAATATTCAACCGGATAAAATAATTGACTATATCTGTGATACTATGCAAGATATTTCTTGTAATATCTTTATCAAAGATGAGATAAATAAAAAAGAAATGTTATTGAGGTCTAAGGAATTAAGAAAATATATTTCCAGTAAGGAGGTACTTTTTATTCCATTTTTGGATTCTGGAGAGATTGTTGAGAACATTAGTTTAGAAAGAACAATAAGAACCAATGATTATATTGAAAAGTATCCTTATGGATTGTTGGTTAATATTACTAGAAACAATCAAGCAGGCGCAATTTTGAATTCAGGGATTAAATTGTATGATACAGATGTTGGTGACATTTGGGGTATGTTGTTTAATGTTGATACAAGAACAGTTCAATATCTCAATAATTTTTTTGTATTTAATTTTCCATCAAATTATTTGAATATTGATGTTTCTAGAGAAAAAATTACAAGCTTGGACAAAACGGTTATAGCGTCTGATTTCAAAATCAAATTATTAAATGAAATATTAAAGCAAATTACTGAATATATTAACTTAAGTAAGGTAAACGAAACAACAAATGCAGCAATTAATTTGCATTTGTTAATAATGGTTTTAGTACAATTATGCAAACAGGATTCAGAACTTTCACGTTTGAACAGCGTTTTAATGAGTATGCGATATGGACTCTTTATTCGTTTTAATAAAAACTCATTAGACTTGATTGTGAGTAGGCAAAATAATAAACCTGTAAACGCATTTTCTTATATTCAAAACAATTATTCAAAATTTGATGATGAATTTGAGAAGTTTGTATCAAATAATCTAATTAAGGATAATCAAACAAAATTGTATTTACAAGAAGAATATATACATAAAATATTGCCAGAGATACGGGAATTATTTGATAGACGTGCTAAACATAGTTTGTTTTTGAGGGATGATTTTGATCAATATTTTACTTATAAATACCCTCATTACGATAACTCTTATTTTCCAATACTGGAGTACCTGCAAAAAAAACTAAAATGTAAAGATTATAAAATGGTTTATGCATTCCTTGTACTAGAAGCTTTCCTGTTGAAAAAAAATGATGCAAGCCCCCATATTGCTATCATGGAAAATATTCTGGGAATACTTTTGGAACAATATACTATATCAGCGATTGAGAATGGAGAATGCGTAGTATCTATCCGACAGGAAGATATTGCAAAAGTAATTAAACGATTAAATTGACTAATGGCAGAGACTTACATTTTTGAAGTCTCTGCTATTTTCCCACTTTTACTAATGCACATTCTAAACAATATCTACTCCCACATATTTCTTTAACAAATTCAACGCTAGCTTCATTTGTGGGCTTATCCATTTATTTTTATGATAAATATAAAAAGAGTCATATGTTTTTTCATCAAGTTCCGTTTTGATTGGCATAAGAGAACCATTTTTCAATTCTTCCCCAATAGAATAAGTGGGAACAACAGCAATTCCTAAATTATTCATAACACATCTTTTTACAGCTTCTATACTCTGCACTTTCATGGGCGGATTAAGAAGAATATCTTTTTCGGAAAGGTATTTATCCATATCCAACTGGTAATAGCCGTCCGGCTCATTACAGATTAGGCTAATCGGTTTGCGTTGGTGTGGTGTGATAAAATCAAGCAGATTATTATTGGCAAAAGGAGAAGCAACGAGAACTGCCTTATATTTGCCGAGTTTTTTATGCACTACGCTATCGGGATAACTGTCTTTTTCACAATTTATGCCTATGTCGGCAGTACCGTCCGCAATAGACGGATTGATTTCCCCTGATTGTATGGAATTGACTATAAGCTGCACGTTGGGGGCTTCATGTGTAAATGCCTGCATGAATGGCTGCATATTGTATATCAAAATGGAATCTGGAATTGCCAGCTTTAATGAGCCGGTTATTTCAGACAGACTTTTTCCATAATTGCTAATCTGCTCTGTACCCTGCAAAATCATATCAACATAGGGCATAATGTCTTTTCCTGCCTGTGTAAGTTCCATGCGTCTGCCTATTTTTTCAAATAACTTCAAAGCCAGTTCTTCTTCAAGCTGTTTAATTTGGAATGTAACCGTAGACTGCGTATAGCCCAACTTATCCGCTGCCTTTTGAAAACTTCCCACTTCAAGGATTGTTTTGAATGTAACCAAACTTTTTGTATTCATTTTTTCTCACTCCTAAATACATTTAATATATCGAATTAAGGTATCGAAAATATTAAATTTTTTAATTGTATTTCTTGTGTTATTATAAAACAGCAGGCAGGAAATATCAATCAGTTTTCAAGGAGGT
>CAOKMR010000105.1 GCA_948469815.1 uncultured Clostridiaceae bacterium
AGCCCTGTATGAAAAAGATTTTTGACTATTACCACAGGTGGTGAAAATTCCATCTCCATTAATGAAATTCCATCTATTATTCCTAATGGGGGAGAGGAATAGTCAGGAATGATGGATGGAGCAGGAGATGATGTGGTAGGATATGTTGGAGCAGGAGATGGTACTACTGTTTTAGGTTGTATTCCTCCTTCTAATGCAGGAAATGTATTAGAAGTTTCTGTATTTAATATTTCTATTGTTTCTTGTTGAGATGTTACACCTGCTGTTTCCAGTTGCTCCACATCTTCCTGTGCTGTTTGTACTGGATTTATAGTTTCTGTTTGTTTTATAATTTCTACTGGTTTCGTAGTTTCATCTTGTTTTGTACTATTACTTTGAGATTCATACATAATATCAAATAAATCTGCCATAATTTCCTCCTTAACATTTATTAGTTATATTTTTGAACTATACTTTTCTAATTCTGTATAAAATATTTCTGGTAGTAAATTCCTGCTTCCTAATTCCATTTTTGTTTTCACATAGTAATCAACCCAACATTGTAAATCTTCTTCTAATTCTCTTGACATTACTAAATATATTTCATAATCATATCCTTTGTGTCCAAATTTTCTTGGTTTTAAGTAATAATCAACTTTATTTGACATAATTACAACTTCTTGTCCTATTAGAATGTGTTTCATATATGCTAATCTTGATAATACTAAGTCATACGATATATACGGATTACGATTACAAAACTCCTGAATAGTAGTCATTTTATGCTGATTATTAGGATTAACTATTCTTTCAACTTCTTTAATAACATCATAAGAATCATACGATTCATCTACTTTATTCTTTCTCTTTTGTATCTCTTTGAATTGTTCAAATTTTAAATTATTTATTGTATTATAAATTTGTTCTTTTTCCATATCTAAAAATTCCTTTCTCTTCTTAAAATTTTAATTTATACTGTGGCTAGTCATACAACTAGCACAGTACATTTTATATATCGGAATCAATTCCGTTTATGAATAATGTGAAATTATCCATCTTTTTTATAGTAATTTCTTTGCCATCAATAACTGGACTAGAACATAAAATGTTAATTCCCATTTTATTAATCTTTTTGCTGTACTCTTTGAAAGTATTGCTGTCATACATTTCTTTAACTTCTGAAATACCAAACTTATTAATGTTTTCTAGGAACTGATATAACCTGTCCTTTTCAAAATCTTGTAGTAATTCATTCTTGTAAATTTCTAGTTGTGCTATATCCAGTCTATAAAATGGCTCGGTATAAAATATTGGTACTACATAATTATTGAAATAATCTTCTGCAACTGATGGACTAAAATAGTTTACTAAAGTTTTATCCATCTTTTTTCTGTTATTATTTAGGTGTTTATTCTTAACTTTTACTTCCGTTCTAAGAATATCCTTAAACTTTTCTGCACCTGCTACATCTCCTTTTTCCAGTCTTTCATACTCTTTGAAATAACAAGTAATTGCTATACTATTGTTGCTACTGCTTTTGTACTCGCAGTTTGTCCTGTTTGGATAAATACTTAATTCTTTTAGACATCTGTTACTTTTATCTGCTGTTATTCTAAATATATCCTGTGCAATTAATTGTTCATCTGCAACTTTTAATCTATAATCAGTTTTCATTTCTATTCTGTTGATTTCCACTAAGTCTTGATGTATTGTATTTCCTCCAAGTTTTCCTGTTATTACATCTCCTGATTTACAAGCTATTCTTACCTTAGTAGTAGGAGTTTTTACTACTTTATATTTAACTATGTCAGCTGTACTAATATGGAAGTAGTCTACTACCATCTGAATTACTTTCTCCTGCAACTCTGATGATGTTTCAATACCTGTCATAGCTTTATGCTCTACTGTTACTAATAGATATTCCCCTCGGCAGATGTACTCGAAACCATAAGGTTGTATAGTATGATGACCCTTATACTCACCACCTATGCCATAACGAGTATCGTTATCACATCTTAGCTTAGATTTGATGAGGTCTTTTACAGATGGTTTAACAGCAAGCTGTATATCTAATGTATCTATATTTTTCATAATAGGTTTTTCCTTTCTAAAAAGAATATAACCATCTAAGAGATGGGAAGGACAAGATTACTCTTGCTCCTTCTTTTTTCTTGCTTCTTGTTGCTCCTGCTCCACTCTTTTAAATGTGGCTTCTATTGTTTGAGCTTCTGTTTCATCAGTTAGAATGTCTAAAACCACTATTTTACTAGGTTTACCTTCGTAGAAATTAACATTTACTACTAATTTAACTTGTTGATACATAGTCAAATTTTCCAGTTTTTCTATCAGTTCTTTATTATCTGCTTTAGCCCATAGTGTCTGCTGATTTATCCTGTTGTCTGAAACTTCATCTACAATTAAATTGTAGTGTTCTTCCACTTGTTGTACCTTCTTGCCGATAAGTATCTCACGTTCTTCTACATATTGTTTTTCTTTATAGATTACTTTTGCAATGCTTAACATCTGGATTTCCTCCTTTCTTATTCAATTATTATTTAAAAATTATTAACTTCTTGATATTGCATAATCTTGCAATATCCAATTATCCATAAGCAAGTTTCTCCTTTCTCAAAATTTGAAAAGAATTTTGATTATTTATCTTCTCATTACTTATAACATTTTCAAACATCAAACAGGATTTATGTATAATTTTTGTATATATATCAAGATATATATGTGTTTTGCAAACAACTATTGTTGAATTTATGTCCTTTACTACTGGACACAATATAAAAAATGTGATATATTTTCTAAGAGGAGGTCAAAATGGAATATAATATTTATCCAAAAAGTGATACAGAAGAAATTGAAAATAAAATAGTAGAAAATTTCAAAAAAATTAGAAAAAAGAAATGTAGTAGCTTTTGTACTCCAAAAGAAGCAAACCCTTACACTCAATTACGTTTATCAAAGTACTTACATGAAAAAACAAGATTTATTAAAAAGTTAGAAGAAGGAATTATAAAATTGGATTTACGTATTTTTATAAATCTTTGTAATAGGTTGAAAATAAGTTCTTGTGAAATACTATCAGAATTTATAATAGAAGATATGAAAATAAGTTCTAATAATTCTAAAAAAAGAATAGATGAATTGCCAAATACTTTATCAAATGACATACCACAAATAGAACATAAAAAGTATAGTAAAAAAATGCTAGGACAAGAAATAAATAAACATAGAGAAATTAAAAACCTTTCTCAAAAAACTCTATCAGAAAAATTAGGTTTTTCACGTACATATATAAATAATATAGAAAAAGGAAACAACAATGTTTCTATGTCTGCATTTATTGATATTTGTAATGGACTAGAATGTACTCCAAATGATTTATTATATCCATTTATAAATAGTAGAAATTCTAATAATGATGATACTACTCCAAAATTAGAACAAAATATTGTTGATACTTCTAAAGAAACTAATATATCAGAAGTAAAAGAATATAGAATGTCTCCAGAGGAATTAGAAGAATTTAATCGAAAATATCCAAAGCAAAATATTCAAAAACCTTCAAAAAAAGAAGATGACTCTTATATAGAAAAATATAATCTTTACTAAAATAAAAGAACATAGTAACAAGTTTGTACCTATGTTCTTTTATATATTTATGCTATCATTTCTTTTAATTCCTTCTTATATAATAGTAACTGCTTCTTGATATTCTAAATTTACTATAAACAAAAACCTGCATAACTCTCATCTATCTCATCTTGTTCAATTCCAATGTATCTTAAAGTTATAGAAGGACTACTATGATTAAATAATTTTTGTAACATTGCAATATCGTGATATTGTTGATAGTGCCAATATCCGAAATGTTTTCCTCATAGTGTGAGTACCGTATTTCTGTTAGTCCAATGTTTGCTCCTGTTTCTACAATAATTCTGTATGCTTGTGTTGTAGTAATTGGTTTATTATCTCCTTTTTGGCTCTTAAATAAATATTCTCCTTCTTGCATATTCCTCGTGTACTTTTCCATTTCTAATAATAAACCATTCATTATTGGGAACTTTTTAACTTTTTTCGTTTTCTGTTCTATTATAGTAATATGTGTTTTCATGCTACCATCTTTATTTCTTACATCATCACGATTTAATTTAACAAGGTCAGATATTCTAAGTCCTGTATTAATACCTGTATAGAACATCATAAAATTTCTTGTACCACTTTTCTTTAATTCTTCCTTCATTTCTTCTAACTTGTTTTTATCTCTAATTGGTTGAACAAAATTCATTTTTAAATTACCTCCAAATCCTTCTATTTCCTGTGTTAGCTGGATATTATAGTACATTAATTTTAAGGTGTCAATACATTATAGTACATTTGTTCATTTGCAAATATAGTGATTTTTGATGAAGATATTGGCACGAGTGGAATTAATCAATTTTAGAAAATGTAATAAAATAACTATTGTATTACATTTTGCTGATTTTCTAGGAGTTGCCATTAATTTTGATATATGATAAAATATTTAAAATGGAAATAGGAGATTAAGGATATGAGAAAAATAAAATTAACAAAGGAATTTATCCAACTACTAAAAAAATATGGTTATAAACAAAAAACACAGCTTACATCTGAACAAATTGCTCAATTATGTGGGCATACTAATTATGATGTAACTCTTAATATGTATAAAGACTTAATAAAAAAATAGTAGGTACATTTCTGTATCTACCACTTATTTATCTAGTTTACTCTCCTTCAGCTAACCTTAGAATTTTTTTGCCACTAGCACACATTAGCTCTTTTATTACTTGTCCTACATTTTTAGTTTTATCATTTGTAAAACCGTCTGTATATATACATAGACATCCAGTAATTCCAGCACCTATAAGACCACCAAAAATAGTATACCCTGTGTAAGTCTTATTCCATTTCATAACTTCTTCTCCCTTCATTTTTTATATAAATTACTTATAAATTTCTTCTGTAATAATAATTTTACTGTATAAGTATATCATATAAATACTGTTTCGTCAACTTTATGTAACCTACCTATGCTGTAAAACCTATTGTGGCTTTAGGTTTAGTCTTAATCTTGTCTATTACTGCTGTTACATCTGCTGTTGTAATTAAATCAAGGTTATTTGATTTTTCTTTTATAATTCTATTTGCCTGTTCCATCTTAATTTTCTCTGTTAAGTTTCTTACTAACCTTGCATTGCTGAAATTATATCTATTATTGGTTATTTCATTTCTAAAATAATCTTGTACTATTGATTTACAATTCCTACTTAGTTTAAATCCTTCTTGTTTCAACATATTTATAAATATCTGATATAGTTCTGTATCTACATAGTCAGGGAAGTCAATTTTAAATGCAATCCTGCTCTCAAATCCAGTATTACTTTTCAACAATTCTTCCATGTCTTGTGAATAACCTGCTAAGATTACACACAAATTATTTCGGTGATCTTCCATAGCTTTAATTAGGGTTGCTATACATTCTTTAGAATAATTATCCGTAGAAAGTAGGCTATAAGCCTCATCTATGAATAATACTCCACCAAGAGC
>CAOKMR010000106.1 GCA_948469815.1 uncultured Clostridiaceae bacterium
TAAGGAAAAAATAATAATGGAAAATGAATTAAAAAATAATAAAGAATATTATATATACATAATTAGATGTGAAGATAATTCTTTATATACAGGAATAACAACAGATTTAGATAGAAGAATGCAGGAACATTTAGATAAAGGCAAAAAAGGTGCAAAATATACAGCAAGCCATCATGTAAAAAATATAGAAATCGCATGGAGAACAATAGATAAAACAAGAGCATCAAAACTTGAATATCATATTAAAACATTAAAAAAAGTGCAAAAGGAAGAACTAGTAAAAAATCCGAGTAAATTAAAAGAAATTCTGTCAGATAAAATAGAATATAAAGATTATACACATATAAAGGTCAGAAATGGAAAATTATAAAAAG
This sequence comes from uncultured Clostridiaceae bacterium, assembly GCA_948469815.1. GTDB lineage: Bacteria > Bacillota > Clostridia > TANB77 > CAG-508 > CAKPSH01. The sequence continues at coordinate 375 of CAOKMR010000106.1, forward strand.
ATCCCCCAAAAACAAAAATTATCAAAACTATTGATATAGTTTTAAGTTTAATATATAATACAAACAATAAAACTAGTTAAGGAGAACAAAAGTGATATTATATCCAAAATTTTATTTAGAAAACGTGAAAGAGATAAGTATAGAATTTCTAAGGAAAAATAATATAAAAGCTTTAATTTTAGACGTTGATAATACTCTAATAGATATTAATAGGAAAATAATAGATGGTGCTGAGCAATGGTGTGATAATTTGAAGAAACAAGGAATAAGAATATGTATTTTATCAAATACAAGTAATGAAGAAAAGGCAAAAGATGTAGCACAAAAGCTTGAGATACCATATATATATTTTGCTAGAAAACCATTTAAAAAGGGCTTTTATAGAGCACAAAAATTATTAGAGATAGAAAAGAGTGAAGAAATTGCAGTAGTAGGAGACCAATTATTTACAGATATTATTGGAGCAAATAGAGTAGAAATGGTACCAATATTAGTACAACCAGTAGATAAAAAAGATTTATGGTATACTAAAATAAAAAGACCAATAGAGAATATATTCATAAGAAGATATATAAAGAGTACGGAGGAAAAATAAATGTATATAAATGATGTTCATATATTGTATTATGTACTAGTTGCAATAATAGGAATGCTTACTGGTCAATTTATAGATTGGTGTAATAAAAGGTTACCTGAAAAAAAGAAGATATTGACAATAGATTTTTTTAAAGAGCTAAAATTGAACTATCCATTAATGTTGTTGAATGCAACAATAAATCTAATAATATTATATTTATATGGAATGCAAAAGTATTTTAGTGATAACATTAATTTATACAAATATTTAATATTATCACCAATGCTAATATCAGCTTTTTACATAGACTATAAACTACATATAATACCAAATAGATTAAATTTGACTATATTTGAAATTGGTCTAATAATAGCAGTAATTGGTGGAATATCAGATATAAATTTTGCAATAAATGCTATAGAAGGAATGTTAGTTGGAGGAGGAACATTTTTTGTAATCACATTAATAGGAGGGCTAATAGCTGGAAAAGAAGCAATGGGATATGGTGATGTAAAATTTATGGCAGCATTAGGACTATATTTTGGTTTTGCAAGTATGGTATCTATTATATTTATGTCATTCTTAATTGGGGCAATATTAAGCATAATACTAATATTAATAAGAAAAAAGAAAGCCAGTGAATATATTCCATTTGGACCATTTATAGTAATATCATGTTATATAGCAATATTTGTACCACTTAACTCATTATTAAACTTATTGCTACAAATATTTACTTTAGGGCATGGATAATAAATAATTATTTGTGAATAGGAGGAAATCATATGAATCCAAGATTACAATGTTTAAGAAATAAATTAAAGGCTCAAAATATAGAAGGAATGATAATATCAAATCCAGTAAATATAAAATATTTAATAGGAATTGAAGCAGAAGGAATACTCTTATTAACCAGAAAAGAAAACATATATATTACAGACTCAAGATACATAGAGATGGTACAATCAACTTTAACTATAACAGATGAAATTATAGTAAATGATGTAAAAAATATAACAGGAGAGGATTACCAAAATTTCTTTTGCTTTTGTGAGAATGTAGGATTTGAGGAAGATTATGTAACATACTCTAAATATAAAGAATATATGCACAAATATAGGATAAATAATTTAATGGAAACAGAGCAAATAATAGAAAAACAGAGAACAATAAAAGACAAAGAAGAAATAGATAATGTAAGAAAAGCATGTGAAATAACAGATAAATGTTTTAAGTATTTATTAGATTTTATAAAAATCGGTATGACAGAAAAAGAAATAGCTTATGAAATACAAAGATATTTTATCGCAAACGGAGCGAGTGGACTAGCATTTGACTCGATAGTTGCATCAGGAGTAAATTCATCAATGCCACATGCTGTGCCAACAGATAAAATTATAGAAAATGGAGATATAATTACATTAGACTTTGGCTGTAAATATAATGGTTATTGCTCAGACATGACAAGGACGATATTCGTAGGGTATGTAAAAGAAGAAATAAAAGAAATATATAATCTAGTTCTAAAAAATCAAAAGCAAACGCTTGAAGAAATGTATGATGGAGCAAACACAAAAATATTATTTAAAATGGTAGAAAATGATTTTAAAATACATAAACATGAATTACCACATGCACTAGGACATGGAGTAGGGTTAGATGTACATGAAGAACCTTCAATAGGTTTAAGAAAAGAGAATATATTAAGAGAACATATGATAGTTACAGATGAACCAGGAATATATATACCAGGGAAATTTGGAGTAAGAATAGAAGATACTGTATTAATAACAAAATCTGGATGTGAACCATTAACAAAATCATATAAAGGATACATAATTATATAGAGATTGTGGTTTGTATGTGCGATTTTATTATATAAAATCACAATGAATAATTAATGGTGAATAATGAATGATGAATAATAGATGTAGGGGCGACCATTGGTCGTCAGTTTATATAAATTTCCATAAAAATTATCTATAACTATTGTTTTTTCAAGAGATATATAGTATTATAATATAGTAAAATATATAAAGATAATAAAAAGGAGAGATTTTAAATGGCAGAAGTATATATGGCTGGAGATTTAAGAAATGGAAATACATTTGAACTAGATAATTCAGTATTTAGAGTAGTAGAATTCCAACACGTAAAACCAGGAAAAGGAGCAGCGTTTGTAAGAACAAAAATAAAAAATGTTATAACTGGTGCAGTTCTTGAAAGAACGTTCAATCCATCAGAAAAATTACAAGGAGCAGAAATCGAAAAAAGAGAAATGCAATATTTGTATAGTGATGGAGATTTATATTATTTTATGGATAATGAAACATATGAACAAATGCCTCTTAATGCAGATCAATTAGGAGATAGTTTAAAATATATAAAGGAAAATATGAATGTAAAAATACTTTCATTTAAAGAAAAAGTATTTGCAGTTGAACCACCAATGTTTGTAGAATTAGAAGTAACATATACAGAACCAGGATTTGCAGGAAACACTACAACTACATCAGGAAAACCAGCAACACTAGAAAATGGATTAGAAATTAGTGTACCAATGTTCATAAATATTGGAGATGTTATAAAAATTGATACAAGAACAGGCGAATACATGGAACGTGTTTAGTCGAAAAGATATTGTAGGGGCACATTGCATGTGCCCCTAATCCTTATACATTAGACCTCAATGTAATCCAAAGGATCAACAGCATTACCATCAAGTTTAATAGTAATATGCAAATGGCAACCAGTAGTAGAGCCATTTGTGGGTCTTCCAGTAGCATCATGATAAGGATTACCAATAACATCATAAACATATTTTGGTCCTACTTGACCAATTACTTGACCTGCAACTAATGAATCACCAACAGAAACTAAAAAGTTAGAAGAAACATGGCAATAAGAAATTCTAAAAGGACCACCTGAACAAACTATAGTATAACCGCCACTACCGCTAAATCCAGTAGAAACAACTTCAGAATCCATGATAGATAAAAAATAAGTATTTTCATTAGCAGGAATATCAATTCCTTGATGGTAACTAGAAGCATCAGTAGTAGGGGATACTCTATTCCCAAAATAAGAAGAAATTCTGTGATTAGAAGGTAGAGGCCAGCAAAGACCAAGTAGGCTATAAGAGACTGATGAAAAACTAATATTATAATTTGAATAATATTGTTCATTTAAAATAATTGGTGAAGAAGAGAAAATTGGGATAAAGATAGAAATAATAACAATAATAATAAGCGATAATAACACTGTATTAAAAAAAGATTTAAACATAAAATAAGGACCTCCAAAAATAAGATTAGCCCCCAAATATAAAATTTTGTTTTAAAATAAGAAAATTCAAACTGTAGGGGAGAGCAGTGCTCGTCCGTTGTGCTCCAAAGGCATTACTTTTTAAATGCAAAAAATTTGCTTATAAAGAAATTTAAAATTATGACTATAACACTTATAATCAATTTACTAACTAAACCATCAAAATATGTAATATTCAAAATTGAAAATAAAAGCCAAAAACCAACAGATTCTACTATCATTGTAAAAGTTCTGCCTAAAATAAATTTACCAAACTCTTTAATTTTTTCAATAAATGTAGAAGCAGTTGAATTAAATACTAATTTGCGATTAGTAAAATAAGCAAATAGTACTGCAATAACAATACCAATATTACTTGCAAAATTTTCTTCTATATGAAATAATGAAGACAAAATCATAAAAGATATAATATTAACACAAGTAGTTAATACACCAAAAATCGTATATAAAATAACCTCACGTGTGCACAATTTTTTTACTAAAATTTTTAACTTTTCCATCAAAATAATAATGCCTCCCAAATTATTAATATAATGATAATAACACATTAAATAAAAAAAAACAAGAATTTTATTGACAAAAACATAAAAAATAGCTATAATAATATATATTGTTATGTTTTTAAGAGGTGATGTTAAAATGTTAGCAAAATATTGGAAACAAATAGGTTTTATTATTTTAATAATAGCAGTATTATTTAATATAACATTAAAGCTAATAAATAAAACATCTTTAAAAACAGAGGTTCTTGAATCAGCAAAATATATGCTAGAGCAAGAAGAAAATAACAATAATACTGAAAAATGAGAGTTTTTAAACCATATAAAATATGAGGAAGAGGTGAATACAAAATGAAACAAGATTTACATCCTGAATTTATAGAAAGTACAATAACATGTGCATGTGGAAATGTCATGAAAACAAAATCAACAAAAAAATCTATGAGTGTTGATATTTGTTCTAAATGCAATCCTTTTTGGACAGGAAATATGAAACAAAATACAACAGGAGGAAGAGCAGAAAAATTCAAACAAAAATATGGTCTTGCATAAATATAAAAAGGACATTATGTCCTTTTTTATTATATAATAGGAAAGTTATACTTTCCTATTATATAAATGCTATAATCGCTAG
>CAOKMR010000107.1 GCA_948469815.1 uncultured Clostridiaceae bacterium
CAAAAACAGACACAAAACTAATTGAAGTAATAAAAGCAGAACAAATAAAATTAGGGGTTACAGCAGACGGAATAGCAGGAACACAGACAGTAAATGCAAGAGATAATAAAAGTTTATCTTGGAACGATATAAAACACTTCAAACAGTCAGAATTTGCTTGTAAATGCGGTTGTGGATTTAATAATATAAACTTAAATCTAGTAAAGATACTAGACGAAATAAGAGAGTATTTTGGACAACCTATGACAATAACAAGTGGTTGTAGATGTGCAAAACACAACGCTAAAGTATCAGGTTCAGTATCAAATTCAAGACATGTATCAGGAAAAGCTTCAGACATAAAAGTAAAAAATATAGACAAAGCTAGGGTGCTAACAAAATGTAAAGAGTATGTAGCAAGTGGTAGAGCAAGATACACTTATACTAATAATACTAACATGAAAAATGTAGTACATATAGATATATTATAAAAAGAAGAGGTAGACTATCATTTTTTAGTCTACCTCTCAAAATTAATGTAATATATTAGTAGTACATAATAAAACTGGTTGATTATTATTACATACTACAGAACCGATTACATGCTTTAAACAAAAATCTTCAAAAGCTAAAGTAGAGCCAAATTTCATAGTCATATTTCTAGGTAATCTACCATGTTCAATAACTTTAATTTTATATTTTAGCATTTTAAACACCCCCAATACTATTATACTAATTAAAAAAATATTTAATATTCGACAGCTTTCGACACACTAAATTAACATAATATGTTATAATGAATTAAGGGAGCTGATGAATATGAAAGATTATTATGAAAAATCTATACAAATGATAAAATCACTAAATACTAATTTAACAAAAGAACAGTACAATAAATTAGCTAAAAAATTTAATTTATTGTGTTCCGAAAGTTTAGAGTACATATCAAGAAAGAACTTTGATGAAATTATATTAGAGAATGTAGCATAATTTAAGACTAGCTTAGCTAGTCTTTTTAAATGAAGGTTTCTTAAAAGAAACATATTTATTTCCACTATAGTGGACGGATATGTATAATATCATAAAAAATAGAGAAAACTAAGATGTAGGATATAAGAAAAAACAAAACTATAAACTTGAATGGGTAGTTCTATTAACCCATATATCAACAGCATATTTTCTATCTGGGCAAAGAGGACCAAATACGAATTCACCAAATTCATCTGTAAAAGTATGAGACACAGGTTTTCTTACTTCTTCACCTTTTTCATAGCATATTTCTATAAGTTTAACAACGGCATCTGCGACAGGATCATTACAAGAATCTTTTATAACACCATATATTACGTTTCTTTCATCTTCAGGTAACTCTATATCTAAATCAAACTGTTTTCCTTTTTCAATAAAACCGTTAACCTCTACTACAGGACATTTCTTAGTCATATCCATTTCCATAAAATCATTTCCTTTCATATACATATGCATTAATAATAAAACAAAATCTTATTATCAAAATGCTTTAATATATATTATGAAAAAATAAGAAAATCGTGACGAAAAATATTGAAAAATAATTATATTTGTGATATAAAACTTATATATCAAAAGTGAAAAGAGAAGAAAATAAAAAACTTCTCAAAACCACATAAGAAAGGAATGAAATAAAAATGTCAGAAAAGAATATTGATAAAACAAAATCAGAAGGAGAAGGAATACATTCAAAAGCAAAGAAAATAGATAAATCAAAATTATTTGTTAAAGTATTAGCAGGAATACTAGCAGCGCTAATGATATTAAGTATAGCAGCAACATGTATATATGCCATAATAAATATGGTAAAATAGGAGTAGTAGATGATTGAAAGTAATATAAATATAAACAACAATTTTTGGATAAATATGGAGAACTATATTCAAACACTACAGGATAATCCTTTTAACTTAATAATGTTTATTTTAGATATAGCAATAGTTATTTTAGTACTAATAAAAGTATTTAAAATCGTCAAAGAATCTAGAGCATGGCAATTACTAAAAGGTATACTTTTGCTAATAGTAATAGTAGCACTAAGTTCAATATGTCATCTATACATATTAAACTATATACTAACATCACTTATGACGTATGGTTTAGTATTTGTAGTATTATTTCAACCAGAACTTAGGAGAGTATTAGAACAATTAGGAAGCAATAAAATAGCAAGATTTTTTGGATTTGATAAAGACTTCACAACAAAAACAAAAGAAGACATATATAAAGTTGCTATTGCAGCATCTGAACTTGCAAAAGACAAAATAGGAGCGCTAATAGTAATAGAAAGAGACATAAAAATAAAAGACATAATATCAACTGGAATAAAAATGGATGCAGAAATATCACCACAACTGTTAGTAAATATATTCACACCAAAAACGCCATTACACGATGGAGCAGTTGTAATAAGTGGAGGAAGAATAACAGCATCAGCATGTATGTTACCACTTGCAAACGACAATGATATAGCAAGAGAATTAGGAACTAGACATAGAGCAGGTATAGGAATATCAAAAGAATCAGATGCAATAGCAGTTATAGTATCAGAAGAAACAGGGAAAATCTCAATAGCAAAAGACGGAACACTAATAGCAGATGTAAAAGAAGACACATTAAAGAAAATATTAATAAAAAACATAATCACCAAAAGACTAAATGAGACAAAAGTAGGAAAAAAAGAAAACTTAAAAAAAGTAAAAGAAGATATAAAGAAAAAATTTAGAAAAAATACAGATGAAAAATAATTTGGGTAGAGGAATTCTATCCAAATTATTTGTCTAAAATTATTAATTATTCATTATTAACTATTAATTATTCATTAAATTAGTGAATAGTGCCATTGGGGACGGAGAATTTTGGCAAGATGAAATTTGACATATGAAAAAATATGTGCTACTCAATTAATGACTTTATAAAATTTTTTATTTTATTAAATATTGAAATCTTTTTGTATTGGACTAAAGAAATATTTTCTTGAGAAACTTTATTTTTAAATATATTATTAGTATTATATTTTTTTGCTTTTTCTTCTTCTGATTTTATATAGAAATCATAGTTTATTTTATCTATTTTTTTCTTCTCAGACTCATTCAGCCAATAATTATATGTTATCCAGCATAATAAATCCAATGCTTCGCTACTGATATTTTTCTGATTGAAAATATTATATTTATCAATATTAGTTTTAAAATTTGAATTACGGTTTTTAACTATGGCATTTAAAATATTATTAGGAATTTTCATAACAGTTGTCTTATTCATATGCTTTAAAATTTGATACACTTCTTCATAAGTATTGCTAGAAATCATATCTATCGCTCCCTATTAAATATTATTTATAAAATTCTTGTTGTTGTTCATTAGTCAAATCTTTTATAGAAATTCTTCTAACGGCTTCAGCAATTCTTTCAGGAGTAATTTGTGCCTTTAAATCATCTTCTGTTGGTCTTAATAAATCTGTTCCTTTACTATTTTTATACATAAGATAATGTTCATGCATTTTTTCAAGTATTTCATCCCTTTGTTGTTCTAATTGGTGAAATACTCTTGTTTCTTCAGTATCTTTACTTTCAGCTAAATTCTTTAATAAATCAGCATAAACAAAAGCTTTCGAAAAATGTTCTTTATGAGTACTAAAAAGTTGATTTAATGCATCAAAATTCTCTTTACCAACAGCATCTAAAATTATATGGAGATTGTTACCTTTTCTACTAGCCAATATTTCTTTTTTATATGTTTTGAAGAAATCATCAACTAAGTAATTTGTTGCATCATAACTTGTCGCATTTTTTAAACTTGCTTGTGTTGGTTTACCCAATACCTGTATGCCTTTTTCAATCCTTATTTGACTTATCTCTTTTGATATTTTTTCATTAATTATTTCATTAAATAACTCGTAGGGTCTTTTCGGTCTATTAAGGCTAATATTTTCAGCTGATTCAGCTGAAGCAATTGTTCCATAAATAATATCCCATCCAGATGTTGCTGTAAATGTACTTCCTTCTATTCCTACTAATGCTAATTCATATAAATGGTTAAGTTCATGGTCTATAGAATGGTCTATATTTTCTTGAAAGTTACCAAAATTAATAACAACCTTTGCGACTAATTTAAATGTATCTCCAATTTTCACTATATTAGGAGTAACATAAGTCATGCCTAACCCCAAATTGCACATATACATTTCTGCTGATTCATTTGGGTCAAAATCTAAAAATCCTCTATCTTGCATTTCTTGTACTATATTTCTTTGAGGAAGCATACCATTATAATAATCTCTATTAAAATTACTTTGAAAAATTTTTTGCTTTTCTAAAACGCCTTTTATTGTATCTTCTGAAGGAGATATATAAGTTAAATTTAGATAATTTTCATAATCTTCACCTAAATCAATACCGACTATATTGAAATACTTTATTCTGTTTTTCTTTATTTGATTTTTTTCCCAATTATCTATATTATTATTATTTAATTTTTCTGTCATTTCTTTAGAAAAATATTCAAATAAGCTAGTACTATTTAAATAATAACCAACTAAATCACGAATGTCATTACCTAAATAAACATATTATTTATATATTCAAGTACGTTTTCTTTATATTTTTCAGGTATTACATCTAAGATTTCTTGTAAAAATATTTTATAGTATTTTTCTTGTAATTCGTGTTTTAAATCTTTATTATGTTTAATAATATTATAGTATTTTGCATATTGCTTTTTAAATAATGTATATTTGTTTTTTGCACTTTTATAATCGTTTAACAAAGAGTTTATTTCGGTTAGCTGAGGTGTTTTTTCCTCTAAATTATCTAATGTAATACTTGAATCTATCGTTTTTAGAAATTCTACTGCCTCTTTTTTCTTCATCTTATATCCTTTTTCATTGATTCCTTCTCTACCTAATAAAAACTGTTCATAATATCTTTCATACTTAGAAATTGGATGAAGACTATCATATTCAAAAGAATAATTTATACCGAATAATTGTTCTTTAGTTACAGATAAAGATGTTTTAGCCATTAATTCTTTATAAAGCCTATTACTCTCAAGTTCTTCTAACTGCTGAATTACATATTCAAAATAATATTCAGATAAATACCCAACAAGTAATGCAGAATTAAATTGTTCTTCGATATATGTTCGTTCTTCTTCTCCATAATATTCTACAAATATTTCAATAAAATCTTTAATATGTTTTCTAAAGTTATCATTACACTCTAATAACTTGGTTAGACTATCTTCCATATTGAAATCCTCCAAGAATTTCTAAAAATTCAAACAATACTTTTTATTATTTATAATAACTCTATTATTTTTTAATGTCAAATGGGATGGAGAATTTTGGCAATTATTAGAAAAAAGGTTCCATTTAAGAGAAAAAGGTGTTA
>CAOKMR010000108.1 GCA_948469815.1 uncultured Clostridiaceae bacterium
TTACCATTGCAAACATTATAAAAAGTATGTATATATATTAAATATACTTGTTCTAGTAACATATGCATCGCCTCCTCTCAATGTAGGATACGATACACCACATCTTGCTTCTCTCATCTCCTCTAAAATTATATGTGATTAAATGATAAAAATCAAGTGTTTTTACATATTTATGCAAATTTTTGTTTCTAATTGTATTTTCCTAAAGAATTGTTATAATAACCCTACTTTCTTAATTCGGCATAAAAGACCTTCTCTAATCCTGCTACAATTTTTTCAATAATTGGATTTATTTTTTCGTCTGTTAGGGTTCTGTCGTTTGCTCCAAATGTTAATGAATATGCTATACTTCTTTTTCCTTGTGGTAAGTTTTCTCCTTCATATACATCAAATACTTCGCTTTTTATTAATAACTTCCCTCCATTTGTTTTTATTGCTTTTGCTATTTCGTCTGATGTTATATTTTTGTCTACTACAATTGCTATGTCTTTTTTTATTTCTGGATATATAGATATTTCTTTAAATTTCATTTTTCCTGTTTTCTTTGCTAATAGCTTTTCTAAGTTGATTTCTAACACATATACTGGTTCTTTAGATATTGCTGGATGTATTCTTCCAATAATTCCTACAATTTCCCCATTTACATTTATTTCTGCTACTTGGCCTGGGTGGAATTCAGCAATTTCTGTTTTTGGCATTACAAAACTGTATCTATTTTCATATCCTAAATAGTCTAATATTTCTTCTGCTACTCCTTTTATTACATAAAAGTCTACATTTTTTTTGTTTTCTATTGCTAAGTAGTATTCTCCTGTCATTAGTGCTGAAAGTTTTAAGTCTTCTCCACATTTGTCTTCTCTTTTCCAGAAACCTTTTCCTATCTCAAATATGTTTACATCTTTTACATAGTGTGATTTGTTGTATTCATATATTTTATATAATGATGGTATTAGACTGTATCTTAAAGTGCTTCTTTCTTCTGTCATTGGGTCTAATAGTTTTAGTTCTTCAAATTTGTCATTTGTGAATTTGTGTGAGTCTTTATTGTTTATTAATATATATGGTAATGTGTCATTTAATCCTAATGCTATCATTTTATTTCTTATTTCTCTTTCTGTTTTGTCTACTGTTCCCATTTTTATTGATGTTACAGGTAATGTTCCTTGTATATTGTCTACTCCATATATACGACTTACTTCTTCTATTAAATCTTCTTTTATTGATATATCTAATCTCCTTTTTGGAACTGTAACTGTTATTTTTTCTCCATTTTTAACCGCTGTGAAACCTAATTTTTCATATACTTTTATTATTTCTTCGTCTGATATTTTTGCTCCTAATACATCGTTTATATTTTTAGATGTAATGTCTATATTTTTATCTTGTTTATCTGATTTATCATATATTACTGTTCCTGTTTGAATTTCAGCTCCTGCATATTGCTCTAATAGTTTTACTGCTCTTTCCATTGCCATATATGTTCTATTTGGATCTATTCCTTTTTCAAAACGATTACTTGCTTCACTTCTTACTATTTTCTTTGAGGTTTTTCTTACTTTTACTCCATCAAATATTGCCGCTTCTATTATTACGTTTGTTGTTTCTTCTGTAATTTCTGTATCAAATCCTCCCATAACTCCTGCAAGTCCTATTGATTTCTTTCCATCTGCTATTACTATATCGTTTTCATCTAGTGTTCTTTCTTGACCATCTAAGGTCTTTAATTTTTCTCCACTATATCCCATTCTAACTTGTATTGTGTCTCCTAGTTTATCTGCATCATAGAAATGTAATGGTTGACCAAGTTCTATCATTACATAGTTACTGATGTCTACTACATTGTTTATTGGCCTTATTCCTACAGCTATTAGTCTATTTTTGATAAATTCTGGGCTTTCTCCTATTTTTACATTTAATGCTTTTCTTGCTAAAAATAGTTTGCAATTTTCTGTTTCTACTTTTACATTAAATATTTTATTTATGTCTTCTCCTTTTTCATTATGAGATATGTCTACAGGTTTTACCTTTTTATCATATATTGCTCCTATCTCATATGCCATTCCTAAAATGCTTAATAAGTCTCCTCTATTTGCTGTAAGTTCAAAGTCTATGACTTCATCATCTAATCCCATATATTTTACTGGGTCTGTTCCAACTATTGCATCTTCCCCTAAAATATGTATTCCGTTTTTGTCTTCTTCTGATAAGAATTTTTTGTCTATTCCTATTTCATATAGTGCACATATCATTCCATTTGATTCTTGACCTCTTATCATTCCTTTTTTTATTGTTCCATCTGGAAGTACTGCACCGTCTAATGCAACTATTACTTTTATTCCTTGTTTTACATTTGGTGCTCCACATACTATATTTATTATTTCATTTCCTATGTCTACTTTACAGCAGTGTAAATGGTCTGAGTCTGGGTGTGGAATACATTCTATTACTTTTCCTATCACTAGTTTTGTTGCTGGCACAAGCTTTTCTGCACTGTCATATTCATTTCCTACTCTTGTCATATCTTCTGCTAATGTTTTTAAATCAATATCTATATCTACATAGTCTTTTACGAAATTTGTACTTAATTTCATTTTCTCATTTCCTTTCCATTTTGTTTATACTTAGAAATAATTAATAATTAATCAATTCGAAAAATTATTTAAATAAGATTGAATTTAGAAAATGTTATAAATTCATTTATAGGGAATCTCGAGCGTGTCGAGAGGGCGCTGTAAATTAATTTATTACATTTTCTATGAAATCGCATTGTATAATTTGGAGAATTTATTAATTCATTAATTATTAATTTCTTAATATTCCTATTTATCAAATTTATCAAATTGCTTCAAAAATCTAACATCATTAGTATACAAATATCTCATATCTGTAATTCCATATTTAAACATTGCTAAACGGTCAATTCCTGTTCCAAACGCAAATCCACCATATTTTTCTGGATCATACCCATTCATTTTTAACACATTTGGATGAACTATTCCCGCTCCTAAAAGTTCTATCCAACCTGTTTGCTTACATAGGTTACATCCTTTTCCACTACATTTAAAACATGTAACATCTACTTCATAAGATGGTTCTGTAAATGGGAAATAACTTGGTCTGAATCTTAGCTCTGTTTTTTCTCCTAACATTTTTCTCATGAATATTTCAAGTGTTCCTTTTAAGTCTGATAATGAAACATTTTTGTCTTTTTCATCTATTACTAATCCTTCTACTTGATTAAATTGATGTGAGTGTGTTGCATCATCTTCTCTTCTATATGTTTTTCCTGTACATATCATTCTTATTGGCTTGTTTCCTCCATAGTTTAACATTGTTCTTGCTTGAACTGCTGATGTTTGTGTTCTTAGTAGATATTCGTTTGTTATATAGAAGCTGTCTTGCATGTCTCTTGCTGGATGACCTTTTGGTAAGTTTAATCTTTCAAAACAGAATTCGTCTGTTTCTAATTCTGGTCCTGAGATTACATCATATCCCATTGATACAAATAAGTCTTGTATCTCTTCTATTACTCTATTTATAGGATGTTTGCTTCCTCTTGTTATTTTTGTGGAAGGCAATGTTACATCTATTTTTTCTTTTTCCAGTTTTTTGTTTAGCTCTTTTTGCTTTAGTTCTTTTTCTTTTGTCTCAATTGCTTCTACTATTGAGTCTCTAATTTCATTTACTATGCTTCCTAGTTTTGGTCTTTCTTCTGGTGATAGTTTTCCCATTCCTTTTAGGATTTCTGTTAGTTCTCCCTTTTTGCCTAAATATTTGACTTTTAGGTCATTTAGCCCTTGAGTCATGTCTATTTTTTCTATTTGCTCTTTGGCTTCTTTATAGATTTGTTCTAATTTCTCTTTCATATTTCATTTCCTCTCTAAAATATTTATTTAGTCATTTCTTCGGAGTGCGGGCGACTACTAGTCGCCCCTACAACAATATTTCTAATTTATATATATTAGCCTCTATTCTTCTATTAATATTCTATTTATTACTTCTTCTATTGGTAATGTTTCTTGTTCTCCTGTTGTCATGTTTTTTAATGTGACTTTATCATTTGCTATTTCATCATCTCCGATTACTACTGCAAATGGTATATTCAATTTATCTGCATATTTGAATTTTGATTTTATTTTTTTGTCTTCTAGATATATTTCTGTATTTATTTTTGCATTTCTAAGCTTTGAAGCTATTTCCATACATTTTTCTAGATTGTCTGTCATTGGAAGTACTAAGACTTTTGATATTGATGTTTTTTCTGATTTTATTAGTCCTTCTTTTCTTGCTTGATAGAAAAATCTCGTAAGCCCTATTGATATTCCTACTCCTGGTAGCCTTTTGTCTGTGTAATATTCTGCTAAGTTTTCATATCTTCCTCCTGAACATACACTTCCTAGTTTTTTGTAATCATCTAAAAATGTTTCATACACTGTTCCTGTATAATAATCTAGTCCTCTTGCTATTGTTAAGTCTATTTCAAAGTTTTTCTCTGGAACTCCACATACTTTTATTAATTTTGTAACTTGTTCAAGTTCATTTAATCCTGTATTAAATATTTCTGATTTTATCCCTAGTTGTCTTAATGTTTCTATTTTTTCTGTGTTTGTTCCTGATATTTTTATAAAGTTCATTATTGTTTCTATTTCATTTTTTGCTATTCCTAGTTCTGTAAGTTCTTCTTGTACTTTTTCTGCTCCTATTTTTTCTATTTTATCTATTATTCTTAGTATGTCTGTTGATTTATCTGTACTTCCTATTTCATCAAATATACCATTTAAAATTTTTCTATTGTTTATATGTATTGTGAATTTTTCAAATCCTAGCTCTTTAAAGGTTGTATATATGATACTTGGAATTTCTGCATCATGTATAATACTAAGTTCTCCATCTCCGATTATATCAACATCACATTGATAAAACTCACGATATCTTCCTGCTTGTGCCTTTTCTCCTCTATATACTTTTCCTATTTGATATCTTTTAAAAGGGAAACTAAGTTCTCCATAATATTCTGATACATATTTTGCAAGAGGAACTGTTAAATCAAATCTTAACGCCAAGTCATTTTCTCCTTTATTAAATCGATATATTTGCTTTTCTGTTTCTCCCCCTGCCTTTGCAAGTAGGACTTCTGCATCTTCTATTATTGGAGTATCTAATGGCAAAAATCCAAATCTTTCATATGATTTCTGTATTTTCTCCTTTATATCATTAAACACTATTTGCTCATTAGGCAATAACTCCATAAACCCTGGCAATGTTCTTGGTTGTACTTTTTTCATATATACATTCCTCCTTTTATTGCGTGGAAAATTTGTGAAACAAATTTTACAAGCATATATAT
>CAOKMR010000109.1 GCA_948469815.1 uncultured Clostridiaceae bacterium
GATAATTAGGAGTTATCCGCTGAATCTTGTAATAGAAAAACTTATTGATTATCCACCGTTATCCTTTATTTAGAATAAAAATCAAATGTATAATTAAGGGTTATGAATTATTTGTTATATTGTTTAGGTGCTAATTTAACTTTTTCTAATTCTGAAAGAATATCATCGTGTATTGATTCAACTTGCTGGTTTGCATTGATTATTGTCAAATTTTCTTCTGCAACAATCTGCTCATAATAGTAAAGTAAGCGTTCAGTCCCAATTATGTTTTGATAATGAATGATTCGCCCATCTCCTCGGTGCAAATTCCTTTGCATTAATACTTCTGCATTTTGTTGCATATATAAACCTATTGTTGGTCTCAGAGTATCATAATACATTTTTTTCAACCACTTATATGGGCATCCAAATGCAGATTTTGTTGCAACATCGTCATAATAATATTTATCACAGATTAATAGCTTTCCATCAGCAAGCAATGGTTCTAATACATATTTGTGCCATTGAATATATGAATAATATGACGTATATGCCGATAAAGCCGTTAATTTAATATCAGTCCCTTGTGGAATTGTTTCTAAAATACTCATAATAATATTACTTTCTAACGAATGTAATCGGAAACGGATATGTATGACATCAAAATCCTTAAAATAATTGTAGTATTTGCTTAAGTCGCTTCCTACATTATAATCAAAATTTAACATAACATCATAAATGGATGCTGTCGAAAAACCTTCGTCATGATAGGCTTTTAACAATCTTTTGATTTGAGTTGTCTTGCCAGCACCATCTGGACCAAAAATAGTAATTAACATATAAATCCTCCTTAATAAAAGTGAAAGGTAAAAATCATGGGTTTCAAAGATATTATAAACAAAGAAGAACTATCATTCGAAGATAGAAAAACAATTATACATAACTTAAAAATACACTATCAACATATGACAAATCAGAAACCTTTCTTTCTAGTCGTTTCCATATCTGGAATGGGGGGAACAGGAAAAACTCGTTTGTTAAATGAGATAATGTCTATTTTTAAAGAAACATATAGTAATGATTCTAATCAGGTAATATTTAACATAACGTTAGAAATTGCCGGTAGTGACTATTTTCTTAATGCACTGACAAAATTACGTGCTCAAATCAAGGAAATATGTCCTCTTTTTGATTACGCTTTTCTTGTATATTGGAAGCAAACACATATTTCAAAATTAGATAATTCATTTATGAATATTTTTACTTATCAATGGGCAGACGCTGCAAAAGGTATAGGTAGTATGTTTTCAATTCCTTTCAAACTGGCAAGTATTTCATTTGATACAATATTAGAATTTCTTGAAAAAGCATTTGGTTTTCTAAAAGAAAAATATTATGCTTCTTTTTTTAAAAAGTATTCGAAAAATATATCTGATTATACCGCTGAAGAGTTAAAAGAATGCCTTGCTGGTTTTCTGGGTATGGATATGAATCGTATATTTTGCGAAAAGAATCTTTGTGTTTTTATTGATGCCTATGAGCGTTATCCTTCTAGTAATTATGTCGACTGGCTTATGGACTTAATTGAGCAAACTAATACAGGATTATTTGTTATTTCGGGAAGAGAAAGCATTTCCTTTCCCCAAGAAATAAAAAAATACGTTCGTACAGAGTTGTTAGACTCATTACCAGAAGAAAGTGCTAGCGAATTATTAAAATCATATCTCCCGCATGTAGATAATGCTGTGATCCAACATATTATGAATATAACAATGCGACTTCCTATATATTTGGATTTGGCAATCCGTACATACAAAAATATATGTACAAACGAAAATGCATTTGATGAAAATACTTTTTTCATGTATAAGAATAAAGAAGAACTTACGAAAGCCTTTTTTAGTCATTTGAAGCCTTCTCATAAAAATTTTCTTTTAACTTTATCGTTTCTGCAACTTTTTGATCAAGAACTTTATTATTATATAACAACTTTATGTCCAGATTCAGGAATTACAGATTATCATGATTTTCAACTTTTAAGTATCATCTCCAAAGTAGAAAATGATAACGACTTCTATAAAGTACATGATGTTTTAAATACAAATGTAGTTGCAATTTTAGACTTTGAAACACGTTTTTTTCTTTTTCATAAATATCTAGAACATATCGTGTCTAAGACTCTTTTTTATGTTACAGATATGCAGAAAATAATTTTATATAAACATATTTTGAATATGATAATTAAAAATAAGTTTGTATTACAACAGCAAGATACGGAGTTGGTATTAGATTTGTTTTTTTCTTTAAAACAAACACTTCATTCTCTGTTACCTACCGGAACTATTGAAATAGATTCTTATGAACCATTGAGAGAAATCAATTATTTTACAAAAGCCATATCAAATGAGCGTGAGGATACCTTAACGCGTTTAGAATATTTGCAACAGATTAACTTTGAGCACAACATGTTTGGTAAGCATCAAAAATCATTAAATATTATTTATGGTTATTTAACACAATGGACTGGAGATGGGCAGCCATTAGTTAACTATCTTACGAAGGCATATCCATCGCTTGATGACACAGAAATACGGGAGTGGTATTATGCACAAACAGTCATTTTCTGGGCCGACCACCTTACAATTATTGGAAAATTTGAAACGGCAAAACAAGTATTACTTGATTTTCGAAATAAACTACAAGATTTCCCTGAACAAGAAAACAGTATTTTTCAAGCTATCCGGCATACAGGTCATATCTTCCGATTTAATATGTTTTTAGAGGATGCTAACCAAGAATATTTCTCCACAATGGATGAAATAGGACACTTTAAAAATGTATTTCAAGAAATCTATATTATAACAAATATTTGTGAAACAAACTGTTATTTTTCTCCTGACACAGTTTACAAGTATTGTTATAAAGGGCTTCGATTAGGAAAAAACCTAAAAGATTTAAAAAGTCAAGCAAAAATATATTATTCTATGGGAATTGCCACTATTCATAAAAAGAAATATAAACGCGTCAGAAAATATATACGAAAAAGTATGTATCTTGATACGTTAGATGGATATGAATTAGGCGTTTTATCCTCTATGTTAGCTAATATTTACTTGCAATTTGCCAGTGGAACCCCCATTCAAAGTCAAGCATTTGAAATACTTCTTTCAAAAAAAAACGTATATGGTTTTCAAGCATTACCCTTATCACTTATCAGAGGTGATAATGACGTGGTCAATGCCATTGGCGAACAATATGAATGGCTAGATTACAATACTACAATACAAACATTCAAAAAATTTCTGTCAGCCATTCGACGCAAATAGTTTGATAATTATTTAATCTCCTTAGCTTTGGTATGTTTTCCTTGTCATTTGTGTGAAATAAATAAGTTGTTTGGTTAGTAGCGGGATTATATATGGAAACGGAATACCAACCTTTTTCAAGGCAAATATAATTTTTTAAATTAATTACAATCGCATCTGTTTTAAGAGAATTTGTAATCTTTTCTAATGACTTATAAAAAATAATGTCATCAGAAAAAGATAATATTGCATCAGGATGAAAGGAATTTATATCCTGAATAAATGCTTTTTCAGTAGAATATATTTTATACGTTATACGCATTTGCCGTAAATATGGAATAATATATAAAATTGTATGTTGAGAGATAGAATCTATTATTGCTAGGTTAAAAATCGTATCTGTATATGCACCTAGGTAAACTGCAAGATTGGAATTCATAGTGAAATTTATTACTTGTAATCTTTTCATGTTAAATAACCTTCTTTCTTAAAAAAATTTAAACATTCCTCTACGTCTTGTATTTTTTCAATTAAACTGGCGACATTTGGTATTTTATTTAGTAAATATTTTACATCAGAAGTAATATATATTTTTTTATATAAATGAAGATCTATAAGCTTTGAATATGTATAATGTTTTATATTTTGGAAGTAGTAATCTCCATCCCATGATTTTAGCACTGACAAATATAACATGACCAATTGAGCAAAATAGTAGTCTATAGTATTTTGGTTTTTCATATAATCAATTAAAAAAGTATATAATCCGGGATTTTCTTTTATACAACTGCAAAAGTCACAATTGATATAGGTAAAATTTACATATTTGCTATACAATACATCATATCCATATATTTCTGATGTATTAATTAATAAATCTTTATCGTTAAAATATATTTTTTTAAAATCTAAACCAAACAGAATTTCATCTATAATAGGTAAATAGTTTTTTTCTGTAAAAAAATCAATATCATGTAGTAGTCTAACACCTAGCATATCTTGATATACAGAACATAAAAGCATTACACCATTA
This sequence comes from uncultured Clostridiaceae bacterium, assembly GCA_948469815.1. GTDB lineage: Bacteria > Bacillota > Clostridia > TANB77 > CAG-508 > CAKPSH01. Next base: position 4,318 of record CAOKMR010000109.1, read on the forward strand.
CCTGGAAAAGCAGCAATTCCTTTTCGAGAAAATGTTTTTTGTAGAATGTTATAATAATATAAAAGTTGTTTGTTTTTTTTTATGTTACCAACGTATGCTGTATTCCAAACAACTCCTAAATAGTCTGGTACTAACCAAAAATAGTGATAATGCAACAAATTTTTGCATATAATAAAGGTGGTTCTCTCTCTAAGCGATATGTGAAATACTTTACACCAATCAATTGGATGCTTTAGTATATGTTCAATCCTTTTTAATGTTATTTTATCTAGAATTGGATTGCTCAATAACATTGTTAATGCTAGTTCCTCTTTCATAGGCTTATACCATTATGAACTCCAGTCAGTTACTAAAGTTTTCCTTTCTGTCAGTTGCTTTTGTGAGATTATTTCATCTTCATAATAAGAATCATCAGCAAGATGAGTTGTTGAAATTTCTTCAAAAACACAACCGTCCTCTGAATAAAACGAATGCGATATTCCTTGTTCAATTGTAAATAATTCTCCGGCTTTTAATTCGTGAGTATTTTCATTTGTAGTTAATATCATACTGCCATTGAGAACATGAAAAGTTTCTTCTTTTATATAATGTGTATGTGAGGGATGTCCCTGCTTTGGAAGGAGTACAATTATTTTTTTACAATAAGCTCTGTTAATTATATTGATTATGACGCATCCATATTTTGAAAACAAATCTATACCATAATGATGAGAAATTTCAATTGGAAAGTAATCTGGTATTATTATCTTAGAGTTTTCCAAAACTATTTTTACTTTAGATATTATCTCAGGAACTATTTCATAATCCTGTTTCATGTTAGAAGTACGAGTTGGCACAATTTTCATTTACTTGACCTCTACCCAAATTGATAAATAATTCATAACCCTTAATTATACATTTGATTTTTATTCTAAATTAAGGATAACGATGGATAATCAATAAATTCTTCCATCACAAAATCTAACGGATAACTCCTAATTATC
>CAOKMR010000110.1 GCA_948469815.1 uncultured Clostridiaceae bacterium
GAGTAAAACAAATAATAACAATACTACTAATAATAACAACAATAGGAATATGTGGGGTTATATATGTAGGAAAAATAAGAAAATTTGTTAAATAATAGGTCAAGACTATTTATATCAAGATATAGTGGAATAAAAAAAAGAAATGAGCAGAAATTTCCAGTTCTGCTCTTGTTTTCTCAAAATTTGCTTGTTTTTTTAACTTAGCATAACATTTTTTAAATTTGTTGGTAGGTTTTATAATATATTTTTTATTGCTCATTATCTAAGTCCTCCAGTAATTCTTTAACAGAAGTATAACCCTTATAATTTCCTGGGTGTTTTCTCATTTCTTCTGCCTCTAGTAAAGCCTCTTGTAAGTCTTTACTAAACTGTGTTTTCTGTGATATTTCAAATGGTATTTTCCTATCTATTAATACCTTTTTTATAAACATATTTACAGCAACAGATACATTAATACCAACATCACTACAGAAATTTTCAAAATCTTTTTTATCTGTTTTGCTAACTCTAATACTCATATTTGTTTGTGTTTGTTGTTCCATAATTAACAACTCCTTTCCTTTATATTATATATTATAATATATTATTTAGTCAATATTATTCATTACATTGTAATATTTTGCCATAAGGGACGGAGAATTTCGGCAATTTCAGAAAAGGTGTACTATATAAATTTGTGTTTGTGTGGATGATTATACATTTTAAAATTATACAAAATTATAATTACATGTGTAGGGGCACGGCGCACCGTGCCCATTGAAATAGGCAAAATTCTAATATAACGCAAAAAGATATGGCAGAAAAATTAAATACTACAAATTATATTGTAAAAAATAATATAGTTAGTTTAAGAAAAATGAATATCATTAAAAGAGTTGGCTCAAACAAAAATGGTGAATGGGTTATAATAAAATAAATTTATTGTTTAAAAGATACACAATAAATAAACAATATAAAAAACAATAAAACCATTCTGAAAGAAGCACAAAACAAAAAAGATGACAAATCAGAAGCAACAATAATAATAAACATCAAAACAGGAGTAAAACAAATAATAACAATACTACTAATAATAACAACAATAGGAATATGTGGGGTTATATATGTAGGAAAAATAAACAAAATAAAATAAAAATAATTCACAACAGGGTAATTTGATACCAAATTACCCTGAATTTCTATGTTTTAACATTGACAAATGTGTTTTTATCGACTATAATAATATTAAATATTAGAATAGTCGAAAAAAGGAGGATAAACACTTTGAAATATATAAAAAGAAATGCCGAAAATATTATAAAAAAGCAAGAGAAGATATTTAAAGCAATTTTAATTACAGGAGCAAGACAAGTCGGAAAAACGACAATGCTTAAAAATATAAAACCTAATGTAAATTATATTACATTAGATGATATGTTGCTAAATCAGACAGCAAAAGAAGATCCAAACTTATTTTTAAAATCAAACAAAAAGCCAATAATTATTGATGAAGTACAATATGCACCAGAGTTACTCAGGTATATTAAAATAGAATTAGATAATAGTGAAGAAAAGGCAATGTTTTATTTAACAGGGTCACAACAATTTCATTTAATGAAAAATGTAAGCGAAAGTTTAGCTGGAAGGATTGGAATATTAAATCTTTTAGGACTTAGTTTAAGAGAAATAAAGGAAATAGATTTTAATAATCAATTTATACCAACCGAAGAATATCTGAGAAAAAGAGAAAACTATATTAAAGATATTTCATATAGTGAAATTTGGGATATAATTCATAAAGGAACAATGCCAGCTTTATACCAAGAAGAAAGTGATTTTGAAATGTTTTATTCAATGTATGTAAATACTTATATAGAAAGGGATGTTAGAAACTTAACTCAAGTTGGAGACACCCTAACATTTTTAAAATTTATGACTGCTCTTGCAAGTAGAATAGGAGGACTTCTAAATTTAAATACTGTAGCAAATGAAGTAGGAATAACTATTCCAACAGCACAAAGATGGTTGTCAATATTAATTTCCTCAAATATTGTATATTTATTAGAGCCATATTATAACAATATAATGAAGAGAGCTGTAAAAACCCCTAAAATTTATTTTTTAGATACTGGATTAGTCTCATATTTAACAAAATGGAAAAATAAAGATGTATTAGAATCAGGAAATATGGCAGGAAACTTTTTTGAAAACTTTGTAATAGTTGAAATTATAAAAAGCTATTACAATAATGGAGAATTAAGACCACCATTATACTTTTATAGAGATAAAGAAAAGAAGGAAATTGACCTAATAATAGAGCAAAATGGGATATTACATCCAATAGAAATAAAAAAATCAGCAAATCCAAATAAAGATATGATTTCAAATTTTAAAGTATTAGACAAAGTAGGAGAAGTAGGAGATGGAGGAATCATATGTATGTATGATAAACTTATTAATTTAGATGAAAAAAATAGAGTTATACCATACACATATTTATAATATGCCACGGAGAATATACGTTTAAAAGTGTAATCATTTTTTGGATCCAATAATTTTCCTATATAAATCATCTCCTGTCATAAATATTATATTGCTAACAAAAATCGTAAGTAGCAATCTTAAAATTGTTTATTAAATAAATAATTGATTAAAATTGGCATGAACATGCCATTTGGTTAAAATAGTTTGAATAAAAACTTAAAATTGAAATATTAAATTTCCTAAATATTAACACTATTTTATATAAAATGCAAGCCTGTAATGAAATAAATTCATTAACATTTAGAATATTTGCAATTCCAAATATTCAATATATAAATTGGGGGTTGTGTGTGTGATTTTATTATATAAAATCACAATGAATAATTAATAATGAATGGTTAATGATGAATAATAAATGTAGGGGCACATTGCATGTGCCCAATTGCAGAAATTTAGGTTTGTGTTTATTATAAATTTTTATGTTAATTTAAAATTGTAGAGAAAATGTAGGGGCAGGCCCTGTGTCTGCCCGTTGAAAAAAGCCATGTTTCCGTAAGAAAAAGTATAGATTGAATAAAAACTGTAATAAAAAAGAAAAGAAAAATTAACATAATAAAATAGAGCCCATAAGATACATTTCCGTAAAAGAGTAGAAAATAGGTAAAATTTAGCGAATTATAGAATATTGAAAAGTGACAATATAATAATTATAATTATATTAGGAAAAAAATTTTATACAGACTATATTTATATAATTATAAAATTACAGAGAAGAGGAAAGGTCGTATGGGACAATATGAAAAAAGGAAAAAGACGCGAAACCGTTGGCGATGTAACACACACAAGACATTTCTACGGGATAATAGGTTTAATAAGTTTAATATTTGCTATGATAATAATATTTGCCATAAATTTAACAACATCTAATACATATGCCGAAGAAGTAACAATTGGAGGAGTAAAATATACATATACAGCCTCAAGAACAGAATTAAATATAACTGGTACAGGAAATGTAACAAATGATTGGCAAAGTAATGCAACTTTGAGCAATTATAAAGAAACAATAACGACAATTATTATAGGAAAAAATATAAGTGAAATAGGGGAAGCTTCATTTGAAGGATGTACTGCTTTAACAAAAGTTACATTTAACTATGGAACAAACTGCACAACTATTGGAAAAAATGCTTTTAAAGGATGTAGTTCATTAACTAATATGGCTACTAAGACATCAGATGGTAAGACAACAAATAATACAATACCAAAAAAAGTTGAAACAATAGGAGAGAATGCATTTTCTGGATGTACATCATTACAAAAAGTAATAATAAATGGAGCAAACACAATAGGAGCAAACGCATTTGAAAATTGTAGTCCTGATTTAGCAATAACATTAAAAACAGAAGTAGCATATCCAATATCTCAAAGTGGAGTATATAAAATTGAGCTTTATGGAAATAAAGGTGGACAACAAACAGCAACAGATGATGATGGTGGAATTCGTAAAATAAATGGACAAAAAGGAGCTATAGTTACAGGATATGTAAATTTAAATAAAAGTGATAATCTAACTACAAAGTTTTATTTAGGAGGAGATGGAACTACAAACACTGCACCAGGAAGAAAAAGCATTAAAAGTCCAAAGGGTGGAAATGGTATAGGAATATATTTAGGAGAAGCAACTACTAAAAGTATACCGATAGCAGCCGCTGGAGGTGGCGGAGGTGGTGGCTCAATTGGTGCTTGTGGTGAATTAGATGAATATCATGGAGGATCGTCAGATGGAACGCAGGATGGTAAATATTCTATTGCTCCAAAAAGTCCACATAATGATACTGACAAAAGATCAACTACTACAACAGGAATGAATGGTCAAAAGGGATCAACAAGTCATGAAGCAGAGTATGATGGTAGTCACTTAATTCATGCTGCTGGTACATATTACTTTGCAAGTGGAGGAGGAGGTGGTGGATACCCACATGGTGGTTATACTGAAAAAGGTAGGTGGGATGCATGCCCATCATATCCAGGAGATTCATATGTAGAAGGCTTATTTCAAGAAAAAGAGTTAACCAATGCAGCAACTGAAGCTAATAATGTCCAATGGGCTCAAAGTACTGAGCTTAAAGCAGTAATAACAAGAGTAGCAGAGCCAAAAGAACCAGAGGTAACAAAATATAAATTAACAGTAAATGCAAACGAAGGAACATGGTCACTATCAGAAAGTAGTCCATTCAGTATGGCAGAAGGAGAAACACAAGCAATCCCAGTGCCAACAAGAGAAGGATATGTATTCACAGGATGGACAAAAACAGGAGAAGGAAGTACACTATCATCAGAATCAACAACAGAAGAAGTAACATTCACAATGGGAACAGCAGACGCAAACCTAACAGCAAATTGGGCAAAGATATACACATTAACAGTAAATCCAAATGGAGGAGCATGGGGAGGAACAACAGAAAGTCAAAGCTTCTCATTATGTAGTGGAGAAACAAAAACAATAGGAATACCATCAAGAGACGGATATGTATTCACAGGATGGGAAATAACAGGAGCAGAAAGTAAACTATCATCAACGTCAACAACAGAAGACGTAACATTCACAATGGGAACAGAAGATGCAACCCTAAAAGCAGGATGGGCAAAGATATACACATTAACAGTAAATCCAAATGGAGGAACATGGGAAGGAGCAACAGCAACACAAACATTTTCATTATGTAGTGGAGAAACAAAAACAATAGGAATACCAACAAGAACAAATCATGTATTCAAAGGATGGACAAACACAAGTGGAAGTCTGTCATC
>CAOKMR010000111.1 GCA_948469815.1 uncultured Clostridiaceae bacterium
TTTGGATTATATATTAAGTGTAGATTTGCATTATAAGCATTTATATGTATAGATTCCATTATATCGTTTGATGGTCCTTCTAGGTTAAACATTACATTATCTATAAAACTTATATTTCCTGTATCTTCTCTTAATTCATGTATATCTTTTACTTTTACCCTAGAAATTCTTTCACCAATTTCATTGTCAAACTCTCCATTTTTATCAATTTTATAAATAGGTACTAAAGTGTAAATATATCCATCTTTTTCTACTGCTGCATTTTCTTCTTGTTCTCCTATGCTGTCTTCTGATTGATATAATGTAATTGTTTTGTTTTCTCCTGTATCTACTACTAATTTTATCTCACTTACTTGAATTTGTATGTCTGATTTTACATACCCTTCTGCACCTTCTTGTCCAATTGAAATTGATAATACTAATTCTCCTGATTGTTGTGGTGTTATAGATACTTTCTTTATAATTGAATCACTACTTTTTGTTCCATTAATAACATATCCATCTTCATTTAAAAATTTTACATCTATCATACTTTCTGATGATGCTGATACTGATACTTTTGACATGTCTACTCCTGTAATTTCTTTTTTATCTTCTGCTGTATATTCATGCCAAAAATGTATCCCAACTTTAGATTCTGTTCCTTGTACAAAGTCTGTTGTGTCTAATGTTATTTTATTTATGCTTTTATCTTCCTTAACTACTATTTTAATGTCTGTTCCTGTTACTTTTCCTACACTTGGTGTAATTGTATATGAATCTGCCACTTTACCTATAAATGATACTATTATTACTCCATTTGTTCCAGTTCTTTTTGTAATTGTTGCAATATTTTCATCATTTATAATTTTTCCATTACTATCTTTTATTACAAGGTTTAAAGCATTTATATTAATATCTTCTTCATTTTCTCCTGACTTTAATGTGAATTCTACTGGCTTATAACAAATTCCTTCTGTGAAATTCGTACTTGAAATTATTGTTGTTATTTCTTTATTTAACACATTTACTAAAACTTCAAAGCTTGATGTGAAATTTATTGTATCATTTACTCTATATGATACTGTTACTGTTTGTCTGCCTGGTACATTTTTATTATATCCACTAATCATATATTTTTCCATATTAATTATCTCTACTTTACCAGAAGTATATGTTATATTTATTTTTCCTCCTGCTAAATTTATTTCTTCTCCAACTGTATATATGTATTTCGTTGGGTTTGTAATTGTTATATTACTAATGGTATCTTCTGGTTCTACTGGATTTGAAGCTTCTGGTTCTTCTACCACAAGTCCTGTATTTAAGTTTCCTAGGTAAAACAATATTATTCTTTGTGCATCAATTAAATTAATATCATTATTATCTTTATTATTTACATTTGCTGCTATTGCATTTAGACCTGTTAATGAATTTGTAGTTGGATTTAAATAATGTAGTATAACTCTTTGTACATCTATAAGGTTTATCTTTCCATCTCCATTTACATCTCCATAAATTACTACATTGTATGTATTAGTACTCTCATTTACTGTAATTTGTGTTCCTGTTCCTACAGGTTCTTTTGATATACTTTTTATTGTTAGGTTTGCTTTTGCAAATTTAGCTCTTATGTCTAATGTTTCTGCTTGATTTGCATTATCAAAAATAAATGGTAAAATCAAATTATTATCTTGCATAAAAACATTGTCTAATGCATTTTCAGTACTATGATTATAGGCTTTTGCTTCTTGTATTTCAATATCTTTATTTATTTTATTTGTTGATTGAAATAGTCCACTTATTCCTATTACAATTGTTGTTATTCCTATTAATGCTAAACCTTTACTTGATTTTTTCATCTTTAATACCTATTCCTTTCTCATTATTCATAATTTCTAATTCTATAAATAACTATTCCAACTATTATTATAGCAGTAGCAATGATTAGAATTATTGCTAAAATAATGTAATTTGGTTTATTTTTATTATCTACATCTTGTCCATTTTCAATTTCTTCATTTTGTATTACATTAGTTGATTCATCATCTGTTTGATTATAGTTTCCTTCACTTAATGAGTTATCATTTATTGAATTACCAATTACATTTTCATCACTAATATTTGTATCTGTTATTGGTGTATAATTTGTATCTGTGTTTGTATTTGTATTGGTATTGGTATTTTTATTTGTATTAGAATTGTTGTTTGAATTAGGCTTTTTATTTGTATTGGAATTAGTATTTGTTCCTGGATTTGGGCTTGGTGTTGGGTTTGGCGTAGGTGTTGGTGTAGGATTAGGGTTTGGATTAGGGTTTTCTGGTTTTACTGGTACTTCTGGCTGTGCTGGTTTTTTTATATTAGCAGTTACATTTCCACTAATACTGGCTTGTAATTCATCACCATTTGCATTTGATATAACTACATTGGATACCGTAAAGTTTGCTGCTCCTTCTGCTATTGTTTTAAATGTAACTGTAATACTAGTAATCGTTTTATTTTCAAAGTCTGCATCAATATAATCTAATTTTATTGCTCCTCCTCTATCATTTGCCTTCCAAGCATTACTTCCTACATATTGTAATATATTTTTATTGTAATTTAAGTTTAAACTTGCTGTACCTACTGGTTGTGAAAAAGATATTGTTATAGTTATTGTATTACCAATTTCTGGGTTTGTATTATCCGCTCTTAAACTCACTGTTGCAGAAGCAGCACTAACGTTTCCCATAAATATGGTTATTATTAAAAACATAATTACTGAAATAACTATTGATTTTTTCATTATTTCTCTCCTTTTTATAATATTTTTTAACAGGTATATTATAACACTTTTTCCTATTTTTGTAAACCTATTATGTCTTCTTTTTTGCTATTTATGGAGTTGCATGCATATTTGTTAAAGTATTCTCATCATTTTCATTTGGTGTAGATATAATGTTTGTTATGTTGTCTTCATCTGGATTATCTTGTATTCCATGATTTATTGCTTCATCTTCATTAATTGATTCTGTATTAGTTGTATTTGTTTTATCTTTTTGTATTATTGATTTATTTGTAAAGTAAAGGGTTACTCCTGTTATAGTTAATATTAGCACTAATATTATTACTATCATTAAAATTATACTTTTATTTTTCATTATAATATTCTCCTTTTTTGTACTTTTGTATCTTTTGAACAGGGCACGATAGATTCGTGCCCTTTGTTCTTATGATTCTATTATCTCATTATTTTAAATTTAATTGGTGTTATTGACATTCCATGCTCGTCTTCTACACGTAATGTCCAAACTCTTGATACATCAATAGCTTCATTTTTAATATAATATTCGCCTTCCCCGTTTATTGTATAGTATTTACTACTATTTTCTTCTAACTGACTATTTGATTTATCTACTAATGTGATTACTGTTTTTTCATCTCCACTCGTTAGTGTTGCTCTATAAACATCTGATACATCTACAAATTTAATTGTTCTATGGTCTTTACTTACAACTACTTCTGGTGGTATTGTGTCAATTAAAATTGTCCTTTGAGTTGTTGTTATATATTGTCCTTCAACTCTAATTGTATATGTTCCATCTTTTAATAATTCTCCATTATATGCTTTTTCTTCTTCTCCATCTTTTTGTATATACATGTTTACGTTTTCTTTATCACACATAATTGTTAGATAATCATTATATACTGGAATTTTACCTTCTTGAGTATCTTCAATTTCTATTTTTAAATCATTTTCGTCTAAGTAATAGATATTTGGTGGATAGTCTAAAACTATAAATTTAATAACTTTTTCTATTGCCTTATTTCCAGATGAATCTTTTGCTGTATATTTTACTATATATTCTCCTATTTCTTCTCCTATTATTTCTACATTTGATAGTTGACCATTAACTGTATATTCTACATTTACACTTGTATCATAATTATCTGTTGCATTGGCTAAACTATTTAATTTAAAGCTTGCTTTTCCTTTTATGAATTTTACAGTGATTTCATCATTTCCATTTTTGTCTACTTCTATGTCATCTGTTGCTTCAATTTCAAGTAATGTAATTATTGGAGCTATTTTATCAACTACTTTTACTGTTCTTGTTACAGGTTCTGCACCTTCTACACTATAAGTTATTGTATATGTTCCTACTTTTGTTGAATCAACTATTCCTGTTGTTTTTACTTTAAGTTCACTCTCTGTACTGTCTATATTATAAACTGTTGCTCCTTCATCTACATATTGTGAATTAAGTTCTATTTCTATTTCTGATAATCCGTTTAATACTATTACTAGTTGCTCTGTTGGATTTTCTGATAGTACCACAATTTCAAATGATGTAGTAAATTCTTCCCCATATGTAGTACTATTTTCATCATTATCTGTATATGTAACTGTTACTGTTTGTTTTCCTTCAACTGTAGGGTTTAAATTATATCCAGTTAATGTTACATCTGTTGTTATTTCTGTCCTTTGGTCTAAATCTTCTTCTGAGGCTTTTAATGCTATTATTTTCATACCTTCTGTATTTAATGTTGTTTCTTGTCCTGCTATATAAACTATTTTTGATGGTTTATTTGCTATACCAATTCCTTTAATATAGTCTTTTACTGTAACTTTGTAACTTGCATCTGTTTTTCCTTTATATGATATTGTTACAAATTGTGAACCTAGTTTTTTAGAATTATAGTCACTGCTTATGTCTGCTTTACTCATATCTATAGTTTCTTGACTATTATTGTTATATGTTACTAAAATTTCTCCATCTGTTAAGTCTAATTCTTCTCCATATTTGTAATCTACTTTTGTTGGAAATTTAGTAATAGTAATTTTGCTTACTGCTTTTTCTGTTATTGGTATATTTACACCTTTTATTATTGTACCTGTATAGTTTCCTTTTCCTTCTATTAATATTTTTGCTTTATAGTTTCCTATATTTACTGGCTCTTCATCTGTAAATTCTCCATCTGTGTTTGTAATATCATCATGTTTTGCATATGTTATTTTTACACTATAGTCATTGTCCTTATCTAATGTTATTCCATTTAATTTTACACTTTCTACTGTTGGTACTTTTGGTGTTCCATCATATACTAGTTCTTCTTCTGTTAATAGATTTATTTCTACTTCTGCTCCTGCTATTAATGTTGTTGTTATTGTATATGTTCCTGATTTTATTGTTACTGTATAATTTCCATATACTTTGCTTTCTCCTGTTATTGGATAGTCTCCTACATTTGAACTTG
>CAOKMR010000112.1 GCA_948469815.1 uncultured Clostridiaceae bacterium
GTCTTGTTTGTCCGCCAAAGCACCATACTACTAATATATTTTTACCTTTATATTGAGTAACATCTACTATCGGTGTATATGAAGGTTGAATTAACTTACATTTTGCTAATAATTCCTTTTGAATTTTATCTATTTCAGACAATTCAAGTCCTGTTATTGTCATTTTAGGTCTACCTTTCTCTTCTTCAACACCAATTAGAATGTATCCTCCACCCCAATTATCTATATCATTTGCAAATGCACAAATTGTATGTAATATCGGTTCTGGATTCCAATTTTTCTTTAATTCTAATCTTGCATTCTCTACAACGTTTTCATTTAGTATATTTTCTATACTTGTAGGCAATTTCATATTTTCACCTCTTTAATCTACACATTTATTATATTAACTTTTTTGACATATTAATATGTTCTATTCCAGTTTCTCTCTCAATATATTTTTCTGAAATAGGCAAATATCCTAGTTTTTCATAAAATTCTCTAGCATAGTATTGAGCATGTAATTCTAAGTAATCAATTCCTCGATTCTTTGCATATTCTTCCATAAATTTTATTAGCTGACTTGCATAGCCTTTTTTTCTATACTCTTTTTTTATAGCCAATCTCTGTAATTGAACTTTTTCATTTGATAATTTTATATATCTACTTGTTCCGATTGCTTCTCCATTTAAATAAATTAGAAAATGTACAGTATCGTTGTTAAAATTGTCATACTTATCTATATCAACTTCTACATCAATTCCTTGTTCATCTGTAAAAACTTTTTTTCTTATTTCTTTACATATTTCTAATTCCTCTTGGGGAGATACTTCTTTCACTTTTACTTCTTTTAATTTTCTTGCATTTTCTATTTGTTGTTTACATTCTTCCTCTAATACTCCAGTAATAATATTTACATCACCATTTGCCTTCTCTCTTATATCAAATATAGTTATATTAGGATTCATATCATCTTCAATTAGTGCACCAAAAATAAAATTCTTTATTTTGGCTTTTATACTAGCTGACATACACATACTACAGCTCCATGCATTTGATATCAAACAATACTCTGACAAATTTCTAGTATTCAATTTCTTACACACTTCCGTTATAAGATTTATCTCTGCATGTAATACTGGATTATTTTCTGTCTTTGCAGTATTATGTGCTTTTCCAATTATATTTCCTTTTTCATCAATTAATATTGCTGCGAATGATGAATTTCCTTCATTTATGGCTATATCTACTTCTTTCATTACTATTCTCATTAAATTCTCTTGTAACACTTTATCAATCATACTTTTTCATTCCTTTTTTTATATTATTTACTTATATTATCATAAAAACTCAAAAAAAGAAAGCCTTTTACCAAAGACTTCCAATTTAACTCTCTTATATAGAATAACTGCTTCATTATACTATTTTACAAAAAGTATATCTTTTATACTTTCATATCTTTTCTTTAATATTTCTCTAGTTCTTGGGCTCAATTTATTATAATCCCTTTCTAGTTTTTTCTTTACAAACTCAGTTCCATCTTCTATTGATAATCCCATTTCATTTTTACCAAATGCTAGATGAAACAAAGAAGGAATACAATCAAAATGTGCCATAACATCAGCATCAGCTACACATTGTTCTTCTATGGCATTTCTAGGCAAATCTTTACTACCTCTATGTCTTAATACACATTCTTTAACCCTTTCTTTTCTATCTTGTGGATAATCTAATTTTGTTAATAATTCATCTGCTATTTTTACTCCATAAATATTATGTTCTTCTCTAGGTCCAACTTCTGATGGCATCGCTATATCATGTAATAATGCTCCTAATTCTACAATTTCAACATCAGCTTCATATTTTTTTGCTAATTCTACAGCATTTTTTACGACATATTTAATATGGTCATTCCAAAAATCATAATTATATTTTTCATTATATATATTACATCTTTTAATCAATTCTTCTTTTATCTTCTCTACTATTTTACTCATAATTTCTCACCTTTTCTATAAATCATTTTTTCTTGTATCAATATGTGTATTAGGATTAAATGGTGGTTTCATAATCTCTATCATTTTCAACTTTCCTTTAAATGCAAATTCTGTATTTGCTGGAATTTCAATAGTATATCCACTTTCTATATCATATATCGTACCATTAATATTAGCTTTTCCGCTTCCTTCTAATATGTAATATATATGTATACTTTCAGATTCTATTTGATAAAACTCATGTCCTATCATCATATCTATATAATCTACTTCTATTCCCAATTTTCCATCAATTAAACAATAACCATTAAAAAAATTATTACGTTCAAAATCTGGGTTTTTAGGGAATTTTTTAACATAACTATTCATTAATATTCTCCTATTCTATTTCATATAATCTCTGATTTTAAATAATAGTTCATCATCTAATACTTCTGTTGAAGCAAAGTTGCTTAAAGTATTATTATCTTTCCAGTCCATATCAAATAACTTTATTAGTTTATCATATCTTGGAAAAGCATGATAATGAACAAATGGATCTTTCATCATCATAATCATATAATTAAACTTTATTGCTCCAAACTTGTCTCTACACAGTTCTTCATACCATTCTATTACTTTTGGAAATTCAGCACCTTCTTCTGGTAACATCCCACTAACATTTTCTGTTCGTCTCTTTAATAAAATAACTACATCTCCTAATGTTGTTTGTCTTTGTCTAACACAAACAATCCAATACTTAAACTCTTTTATGCACAGCTCCTCTGGTCTAAATTTTTTCATAAATTCTAAATTTCCCATTTTCATATCTCCCTATAAAATTATTTCTTCAAAATCATTTGGAACATATACATTCCCTGCAAAATTCTGTTTAGCTTCTTTTATATAACAGCCTTTTCTATCTTTTCCTAAATTCTCTTGTGTATGCCATAACACTAAATTTTTTGCACCTATATTTTGTGCTTTTATACTTGCAGATTTTACTGTATCATGGTTCATCTCCTAAAAAAGCAAGTGTTTTTCCATTATTCAATGTTGTCTTAAATCCATATTGTTTATCACTTTTTGAAATAATATCTAAAAATTCTAATTCATAATTTAAAATTTTAACTTTTTCATGATTATTTACAATATTAATAAAAATTCTTTTATCAATAAATTGTTGTTGACTCTTTCTTAACAAAGTATGTATTTGTTCTCTTATAATTTTTGCTACTTCACCATGACAATAAATATTTAAAATTCCTTCATAAGTACCTTTTTGCATTGCAAGATCTACAAATCTATATATCCATAACATGCCAAATAAATGATCAATATGTTTATGTGATATAAATATATTATGAATTTTAGTTAAATCTATATTTGCTTTTTTAAATTGTCCCAATATTCTATTCCCTCCACCAGTATCTACTAATAAATATTCTTTATTACTATCTTCTAATACAAAACAAGTATTAAAATTTTCTATAACACTTGCTGTCCCTGTTCCTAAAACTATGATTTTTTCCATTTAACTTTCATCTCCAATTATTTATTTTGCTATCATTTTAACATAAAAGTCCAAAAAAAGAAAGTGCTTTTCCAAACACTTCCAATTAAGTTTTATCTCCAAACATTCCTTTATTTTATTATTAAATTATACTACTCCGCACACCATATCAACCTCTATCGTTACCTTAATTTTATTATTTTCTGCTCTTTTAACCTTATTTTTACCTTTTCTCTCAAAACTAATAAAATCCTCAAAAGCAGTAAATTCCACTATTTTGTCTAATTCTTTAGATATAGCACCGAGCAACATTCCACGTGGCTCACACATAGGCTGTAGATAGTTTTCGCTTACCTCGTATGATGACTGTTGATTTTCTTGATTTTGAACTACCGATTTTTTCTCATTTGTTGAATCTTCACACTTGATTTCGTTTCCAGATTTTAGGATAAATGTTATGACTCTTGGATTTGTATTTCCGTTTTCTTCTCTTTCTCCAATAATAACTTTCTCTGTCATTAATTCAAAAACATCTTTATCAAATTCTGGCATGATTTCGTTGTCTTTAAACAGTGTTTTAAACTTGTTTAATCCTTGATTTAAACTAATTGAATCTTCTAATTCAAGTTGCAAATGCTCTTGTTCTTTCTCTATGCTATTTATTTTGTTCTGCAATTTTGCTTTCTTTTCTTGTAGAGTTTCTAATGATATTGTCCCATTCAAGTTTAAATCAATTAGTCTATCTATCTTTTCTTTTAAAATTTGCTTTTCTTCCTCTAGTCTTTTAATAGAACTTTCATTACTTTCTTCTTGTATAATTTCTTCCATTTCGTTTAAGAATGTTTGGATTAATTCTTTGTTATTATTACATAGCAGTTTATAACTTTCTGTAAATGTTTCTTCTATAATGTTTTCTTTCATAGCTTTACAATATGGACAGTTTTCTTTTCCATGTTTTACAAATTCCATACATTGCCAAACTGTAATACTATTTTTAGTTCCAGAATGCCAGTTTCTTCTTGTTAATAAACTGCCACAAAAGCCACAATATAATCTGCTACTAAAAGGATATTTTCTACTATAATTGCCTTTTCTTCTTCCAGAGCCTCGTACTCCTCCTCGTTTTTGTAATATTTCTTGTGCTTGATTAAACATTCTTTCAGAGATAATTGGCTCATGATGTTCTTGTATATAATACTGATTTTCTTCCCCCATATTTACTACTCTTCTATGTGAGATTGGATCTGTTGTATATGTTTTTCCTTGTAAGACATCTCCTTTATATTTTTCATTTTTTAAGATTCCTCGTATTGTAGATTCGTGCCATTTCTTTTTACCTGTTGGAGTTTTGTATTTCATGTTTGTTAGCTCTTTTGCGATAGTGGTACAACCTACTCCTTGACAATATCTTTCAAAGATATATCTTACTATTTCAGTTTCTTCGTAATTAATTGATATTTCCTTTGTATCTTTATCATATACATATCCCAAACATCCATTATATCCAATTAGTTCCCCTCTTTTTTGTTTCATCTGTAGTCCTAATTTTACATGAGAAGATATATTTTCGCTTTCTTGTTGTGCCATTGCACTTAATACT
>CAOKMR010000113.1 GCA_948469815.1 uncultured Clostridiaceae bacterium
AAATGTTATAATTTTTGCCTATTTCAATGGGCACGGTGCGCCGTGCCCCTACGATTATCATTCATTATTTATTAAAAATTTATAAAGGGCACAGTGGTGTCGCGTCTCACGGGTATTCCCACAAACGGTGCCCCTACAATGGTTATGAATATATTTATAATTAATATTAATGTTTAAATTTCTGTAATTTCAATGGGCACATGCAATGTGCCCCTACACGTGTAATTATAATTTTATATAATGTTTAAAACATATAATCCTCCCTACAAACACAAATTTATATAATAAAACCATTATACAGTAGCAACAACTTTAGTAATTTTTATTTTTTTATTGCTATTTTCTTTTTACTGGATATAACTCTTTTAGTATTTTCTTTCTCTAATTGTTTTTCTTCAATGTATTTATAGTTTAATTTGTTATCTTTTGTTACAACCGATTCTCCAAGTCTTTTTTCAATATCATCTCTTGCCACTTTTGCAACATGTCCTCCCATTTTAGCCACTTTAATATTTTCATTTAATCCATTTGGTTTTTGTTTAGCTGCAAGTCTTTTGGTTGCTTCCTCAGATAAATCTGTTAATATAAGTTCTATATTATCCATATTGTCTCTTAAATTTTCTTTTCGTAATCCCTTATATTGTTTATATTCTTTAGCTGTCATTCCTGACCATTCTTTGTATATCTCATTTGTTAGCATTGCATATTCAATATTATTTTCTATACCATTTTCTTTCCATACATCTGTTAACTTTTTTCTTTCTTGAATTGATTTTATTCTTTTTGCAATCCATTCTTCGTCATAACCTTTTGTACGATACATGTCTATTGCTCTTTGCAGTGTAATCTCTGGATCAAAAGTTTCATCGATTCTTTCTTTACCTAAATGTGCTAACCATTGTTTTATAGGCTCTGCATTTTTTGATGGAATTGATTCGATTATTCGAAACATTCCCTCTATATCACACACATCTGTATTATAGTATTTGCCATCTGATGATTTTAATTTCAGTTGGTGACAATTTGTCACCGACTCATTTCCTTCTTGTTTAAGCCTTTGCTTTAATTTATTCCAATACTTTCTTCCATCTTTGCTTTCTGATATAATACTTACTATATCTACAACACTTATAAAATATTTTTCTTGTTCTTTGTCCCATATTGTTCTTATAGTTTCATTATTAAAAATTTTACTTATTAAATGCATTTTATTTTCATCCATATTTACTCCTTTTCTTTCAATTGTTTGGAATTTTCGAACAATTGAATTTTTTTGAATTTATACTGTTTCAATTGATGCCTCATTTATATCATAACTCAAAAACTTTTTCAATAATTTTACGAAATTTTGTTCTTATTTATACTTTTCCTTTATCCTGTCAGAAATAATGTCGGTGAATATTTGTTTATAATCAGACTTTTAATATTAAAATTTCGTATATTTTTTTATCTTTTGCTTATAATATATTTATTAAATATTCTAGAGGTATGATTTAAAAGCGATTTTTCAATGATAATTTTATGCCTGCCTTAGAAAGGAATGATTGTAAATGGATAATAATCCAAATTTAAAAGTTTTAAAGGAGTTGCATAAAGGCGCTCAAATGGGTATAAATGCCCTTTCTTATGTATCTGATAAAGTTACAGATGATGGCTTTAAAAGAGAGTTGAGTACTCAATATAATCAATATGAAGATATATTGACTCGTGTTACAGATTTGTATAATGATTATGGAGAGGTTCCTGCGAATTTTAATTTTAAGGATGATATGATGACTTGGATGGGTATTCAAATGAATACTGTTAATGATAAAAGTCCTTCTAAGCTTTCTGAATTGTTAATTCAAGGTAATACTATGGGGATTATTGAGGGAAGACGTCTTCTTAATAATAATCCTTCTGTTGAAACAAATATTAAACAAACTTTAAATGATTTTGTTACTTTGCAAGAAAATACTGTAACAAAATTGAAACAATATCTATGATGACAAGAGGGACGGCAGATTGCCAAAATTCTCCGTCCCTCTTGTCATGTCATATTTAACATTTCTACAATTTTAGGGTATATTGTTGTTGCATTTTTTTTCCAATTTTCTATTATTTTTATTGTGTTTTCCCTACTGCTTGAAAACACTTGTACTTCAAATACCTTTTTGTTATTTTCTTTTATTCCGCATTTTATCATTATTTCATCTTCTTTACTTGGAAAAAAATCTGCATATACCGCTTCTTCATTTTCTATCTTTTTCATAGTGCTTTTTAAAGTTTCATCTACTTTGTCTTTTATTGCTCCAGGTAACATGTCTATTGTAAGTCTTACTGTTTCTCTACCAGAATTTGTTATTACATAATATTTTTTCTTTTCTTCCTCATATTCTAGTAAATATCTATTTTCTTTTAAATCTATTAAGAATTGCTGAAAGTAAAAGTAATTCATTTCTTCTATTGATTGTACTAGTTCTAATAGCTCAGAGTTTGTTACAGTTCTATTTATTTTTGATAATATGTATAATATTAAAACTTTGCTTTCTGCTAGTTCTTCTTTGTTAGTATTTAGTTTCATTTTCTCCTCCATCTATTTGAAAAATAGCAATTCTTTTCCAAATTAAAAAGTTTATTAATTCTGTTTCAGATTAAATTTCTTTTACTATTTTCTTTGAAATTTCCTCCCATGTTTTTTCTGAATAAATTCTTCTTTCTGATGAAAAAGGTAATATTATTGTTCCTGCTATTATCTTTAGTTCTCTTTTTATTTGTTCTACTGCTTCATCTACTTTTGTTATTGCTATTTTGTCTGCTTTATTGGCAATTATTATGAATGGTATGTTTGTACTTTTTATATAATTATACATTAGTTTATCATCTTCTGTTGGTTTATGCCTTATGTCTAATATTAAAATTATTAGTTTTATGTTTTCTCGTATTGATAAATATTTTTCTATGAATTGACCTACCCTTAACTGCTCTTCTTTTGACATTTTACTATATCCATATCCTGGTAAGTCAACAAAGTAAAATAAATCGTCCATATTATAAAAATTTATTTGTCTAGTTTTTCCTGGTGCTGAACTTGTCCTTGCTAGATTTTTTCTGTTTATTAGTGTATTTATAAATGATGATTTACCAACATTTGATTTACCAGCTAGTACTATTTCTGGTAAATAATTTTTTGGATATTGTTTTGGACTTACTGCTGATATTTCAAATTTTGGATTTTTTATTATCATGATTTACTCCTTTTTTATATTGAATTTATTTCTCTCACAAAGGGCACAGTGGGGTCACGAATATTGGGCAGATTCCCCGTGCAGTAAAATTTGCTTTGCAAATTTTCCATGCTGCGTTCGCAAGAATGTAAAAATGGTAAAATAAATTTTCTCCTTTTTACATTCTTTCTCACTTTCGCCGCCCCTACTTTATTATTTTTAATCCACCCATATAAGGTTGCAAAGCTTTTGGTATTTTTACTGAACCGTCTTGCTGATAATTGTTCTCTATAACTGCTATTAGTCCTCTTGGACTTGCTACTACTGTGTTGTTTAAAGTATATACTAGTTTGTTTCCTTTTTCTGTTTTCATTCTTATTCCTAATCTTCTTGCTTGTGCATCCCCTAATGTTGAACAACTTCCTACCTCAAAGTATTTTTGTTGTCTTGGACTCCATGCTTCTACATCACATGATTTTACTTTTAGGTCTGCTAAATCTCCTGAACAACATTCTAATGTTCTTACTGGTACATCTAAACTTCTAAAAAATTCTACTGTATATTGCCACATTTTATTGTACCATTCCATATGTTCTTCTGGTTTGCATAGTACTATCATTTCCTGTTTCTCAAATTGATGTACTCTATATAGACCTCTTTCTTCTAGTCCGTGCGAACCTCCTTCTTTTCTAAAGCATGGTGAGTATGATGTTATACATATTGGCAGTTGTTTTTCTTTCACAATTTGCCCTTTGAATTTTCCTATTACTGAATGTTCTGATGTTCCTATTAAAAATAAGTCTTCTCCCTCTATTTTATACATCATGGCTTCCATTTCTTCAAATGACATTACTCCATTTACAACGTCTGAATGTATCATGAATGGAGGTAAACAATAAGTAAATCCTTTATTTATCATAAAGTCTCTTGCATATGCTATCATAGCAGAGTGAAGACGTGCTACATCTCCCATTAAATAATAAAATCCTGTTCCACTTGTTCTTCCAGCACTTTCTTTGTCTAGTCCCATTAATTTTTCTATTATATCTGCATGATATGGAATTTCATATTCTGGAACTACTGGTTCTCCAAATTTTTCATTTTCTACATTTTCACTATCATCTTTTCCTATTGGAACAGAAACATCCATTATGTTTGGAATTTTCATCATTATTTCTTTTACTTTATTTGCATATTCTGCTTCTTTTTTTTCATTTTCAAGCAATTCCTCATTTATCTTTTTTACTTTTTCTTTTATCTTTTCCGCTTCTTCTTTTTTTCCTTCACGCATTAATTGTCCAATATCATTGCTTAATGTATTTCTTTGGTTTCTTAATTCATCATCCTTTATGGTTATTTCACGGTTTCTCTTATCTAATTCGATTACTTTGTCAACTAGTTCTAGTTTATGCTCTTGAAATTTCTTTTTTATATTTTCCTTAACTATTTCTGGATTTTCTCTTAAAAATTTTAAATCTATCATTCATATCCCTCTATTCTCTTTTATTTTATAATATAATACCATAGATTTATGCATATTGCAATAATTATAGTAAGTTAATATTATATTACCATTTACAATAATGCTAATATAAAAATTTGTGTTTATCGTTCTAGAAGATAGATGTTAGAAATTAGATAATATCGTAGGGGCACGGCGCACCGTGCCCAAATAGATAATTACAATTTTATGTAATTTTA
>CAOKMR010000114.1 GCA_948469815.1 uncultured Clostridiaceae bacterium
AACGTATAATTATAATTCTCTACAATTTTTATCCTCCCTACAAACACAAATTTATGCTGTTATTTATCTCCAAAAATAGAAGATGTCGAAATTAAAGAGGTTACATTTCGTAACCTCTCGCACCTTATCATTTCTATTATATGTATTTTGCATTTTCATTTACTAGTTATCTTCGCAAGGAGCTTCTACTGGACAAACTGATGCGCATGTTCCACATGATATGCATATATCTGGATTTATCTCATATTTACTGTCTCCTTCTTTTATACATTCACCTTCACTATTCATTGGACACTGTTGTGCACAAAGTCCACATTTTATGCATTTGTCTGTTATTTTGTATGCCATTTTTTATACACCTCCTTCCACTTTATTCTCTACATTTTATTGCTCTTTTGAATTTTGTATTTCCATTTTATCCAATTTTTCTAATCTCTTTAATTCTTCATCGTCTTCTTCATTGCTTGAATTTTTCTCTACATCTTTTATTATTTTAATATTTTTTAATTCATATTTCTTATGTAATTCATTACCTTCTTTATCCTTCATTTTGACTTTTACAATTTCTTTTAAAATCTCTAATCCCTCAACTACAGCTTGCCCTTCTGGAGTTTTTACTATTGCTCCTATTCCTGGAAGTCTTGCATTCTTCTCTTCATAAACTTCTACCTCATATTTTAAGCAACACATTAATCTTCCACAGCATCCAGAGATTTTAGATGGTGTAGGTGATAGATTTTGCTCTTTTGCCATTTTAATTGACACCATGTCAAAGTCTCCTAAATATGAACAACAACAAAGTTCTCTACCACAGATTCCATTTCCCCCTACTCTTCTAACTTCATCCCTTAAACCTATTTGCCTTAATTCTATTCTTGTCTTAAAAATGGCAGCTAAATCTTTTACTAACTCCCTAAAGTCAATTCTTCCTTCAGCAGTAAAATAAAATAGAATTTTACTATTATCAAATTGATATTGAACTTCTACTAGATTCATAGATAATTCATGTTTCTTTATATTTTCTTGAGCAATTTCAAATGCTTCTTTTTCTTTTTTCTTATTTAACTCATTTTGCTCTCTATCTTTTGCATTAGCAATTCTTATAATATCTTTTAATGGCGCAACAATTTTTTCTTCTGGTATTTCTTTATTTCCCATAATTACTTCTGCATATTCTTGTCCAAACGTTGTCTCAACTATAACAAATTCACCTTTGCTTATTTTTCTATTTCCTGGGTTAAAATAATATACTTTTCCTGGTCTTCTCAGTCTAACTCCTATTACTGTCTTCATCTACATTCTCCTTTCTTTCTAAATATGCCTATTCCAAATATTTAATAATAAATTATCAATACACATATTATAATTAGCATTTGCTTGTAGTTTTTGTTTAGTATTCTCTACATAGTCAATATAATTAATATTAAGCCTATTTTTATATATATTTTTATATAAAATTGTATTAATGTATTCTAAAATTTCAAATATATTTTTTTCTCCTTTATATAATATGTCTAATTTATTTAATACATCTAATAATGAATAATTCTCTACGTTTCCAAATACTTTTTCTAGTTCATTATAAGTATTTTTTTGCTCTTCTGTCATATCTACTTTTGACTCTTCTGTAAAATTTATTTTAGCACATCTGGATTTTATAGTATTCAAAATATTGTTTTCATTTTCTACTAATAATATTATTGTTACATATTGTGGAGGTTCTTCTAATGTTTTTAATAAACAGTTTTGTGCTCCTATAGTCATTTTGTCACTGTTATTTATTAAATATATTTTTCTTTCTGATATAATCGGCTTTTTTATTATATCTTCTTGTAAGTTTCTTATTTGTTCTATCTTTATTGCATTTTCATTATTTTCAAGTTGTATTTGCTTAAAGTCTGGATGATTCTGGTGTTCTATTTCTATACACGACTTGCATTTATGACAAGGTTTGTTTTCTTTGCTTGAACATAGTATTTCTTTTGATAGCTTTTCCGAAATTTCTTTTTTTTGTGTATGTTTATTTCCTATAAACATATAACTATGTAATATCTTGTTTTTTTGTATAGCTTGTCTTAGTTTTTGCTCTATTTCTTTATTGTTCATAATTGCTTTTCCTTTTTAATCTTGTAGTTTTTTTACATTATATTAAATTTTGTGTTATCTTCTGGCATTTACTAACCGCCCCTGCAACCTCTAATTTCTAATTTACCAATCTGTTCCAAATCTATTAAATGGATAAAATCTTAAACATACTTTACTTTCTACTTTTGATATTGGTATACATCCAAATTGTCTTGAGTCCATACTTCCAGTTCTATTGTCTCCCATTACAAATAAATATCCTTCTGGTACTGTTATGTCTGTAAATATTTCACTTGTTGTTTTTAATCCTTCTTGAAGATATTCTTCGTTTAGTAATGCACCATCTACATATACATTTCCATTGTCTATTTGTACCTGTTCCCTTGGAAGACCTATTACTCTTTTTATATAACTTTTCTTTTTAATGTCTAAAACATAGTATGTGAATTTTTTAAATATGTTTTTGGGCTGATATTCATATTTTGCGACTGGATTGCTTTGATCTGCTTGTGCTGAGCTTTTATATTCTGAGCTTGGAGCTTCAAATGTTATAACTTCTCCTCTCTTGATGTCTTTTTTTAATGTTACAGCTAATCTATTTAATATTAATCTATCTCCCTGCTCAAATGTTGGCTTCATTGACGCCATTTGAACAACTGTTGGAGTTCCTATATAGTATCTAACAATTAAAGCTAATACAATTGCTATTATAATACAATATATCCATTCTAATATTTCTTTTACTATTTCTTTATTTTCTGTTTCCACTTGACTTTTTCCTTTCGTTAATTTTATTATCTTTCTTATTATACAATAGTTTTTTTATTTTCTCAATATTTTTTTTAAATTTCTCTTTATTATTGGTTACTGGATATAACAATCTACAGCATTTTTAATGTTACAGGATAATGGTTTTATTATATAAATTTGTGTTTTGTTTCTTGTTTTTTTGTAAATTGTGTTGTATAATTGTTAATGATAGAAATGAACTAGCACATATTGGAGGTAAAGATGAAAAAATTTATTCCATCAAATTTAGAAAGTAATAAAGTTTTTGAGTCCAATACTACTTTAGATAATTCTTATAAAATTGAAGATGTTGAGAGATTTAGAAATTTTAATAAAGATGCCTATACTCGTGGGCATTGTGATAGAGTCTCTGCTTATTCTGTCCTAATTGGCAAATATCTTGGTCTTCCTTCTAATGAATTGGATTTACTTCGTATTGGAGGATTGTTCCATGATATTGGTAAGTCTGGCATCCCAGATAATATATTGTTTAAAAATAATAAGTTAACTGATGATGAGTATTCAACTATGAAAACTCACTCTTCTATTGGTGCTAATATATTGTCTGATTCTATTATTTTTAAAAATTTAATTCCTATTGTTGAACATCATCATGAAAGATATGACGGTAATGGTTATCCCTCTAGACTTTCTGGAGAAAACATCCCTTTTCTCGCAAGGATTACCTCTGTTTCTGATACTTTTGATGCTATGACTTCTAATAGAGTTTATCGTGGTTCATTGCCTTTGGATACAGTAATAGCAGAAATAGAGAATTGCAAAGGAACTCAATTAGATCCTCATATTGCAGATGTATTTTTGGATATATTACATAATCATTTTGATGAGATTGAAGATATTAGAAAAAAGTTTCCTATAGAATAAATATATTCCACTTGGACGCCCAGTAAAATTTGCTTGCAAATTTTTCATGTTTCGTTCGCAAAAATAGAACAAATAAGAAAAATCAAAGATTTTTCTTTAATTTGTTCTCGCCCGATTGAGTTTTCGACTGTAAGGAGAAAATCTCAAGGGCTAGCGATTATAGCATTTATATAATAGGAAAGTATAACTTTCCTATTATATAAATAAAGAAAATGAATTTTCTCCTTTTTATATTTTTTCTCACTGTACCAAGGGCGCCTCTACACTCCATGATTAATATTGTTAAAGACACATACATTTGTTACTATTCTATTTCTAAGTATTCATTGTATGTACATTCTTTGTCTATTACTTTGTCATTTTTTATATCTATTATTCTATTTGCTACAGTTTGTGTTAATTGATGATCATGTGATGTAAATAACAGATTTCCCTTAAACTTGACCATTGCCTCATTTACCGATGTTATACTTTCCATGTCTAAATGGTTTGTAGGTTCATCAAATATTAAAAAGTTTGCTCCAGATAACATTAGTTTTGAAAGTACACACCTAACTTTCTCTCCTCCTGATAATACTTTTACATTTTTTAATGCTTCTTCTCCAGAGAATAACATTCTTCCCAAAAATCCTCTAACATATGTCTCATCTGGATCTTTTGAATATTGCCTTAACCAATCTGTAATACTTGCGTCTTGCGTAAACAAGTAGTTATTGTCTTTTGGGAAATAATCACTTGAAATAGTTGTTCCCCAAGTTATTGTTCCTGAATCTGGTTCTATTTCTCCTGCTATTATTTGAAATAATACTGTTTTTGCTAATTCATTGTCTGCTAAAAACGCAATTTTATCATCACTTTTTACTGTAAATGATATATTGTCTAGTATCTTTTCTCCATTTATTGTTTTGGTTATATTCTCTACTTTTAATATTTCTTTTCCTGGTTCTCTGTCTGGCTTAAAGTCTACATATGGATATTTTCTGTTAGATGGTTTTATCTCTTCTAATTCTATTTTTTCTAGTGATTTTTTTCTTGATGTTGCTTGTTTTGATTTTGAAGCATTTGCACTAAATCTTGCTATAAA
>CAOKMR010000115.1 GCA_948469815.1 uncultured Clostridiaceae bacterium
CTTTCTTTGTTTCTTCTAGTTCTCCGTATTTCTTTTTATAACTTGTAATAAATCCTTCCCTTATTTTGTATAAATCGTCAAGTATTTTATTTTCAAATAAATCTTCCATAATTTTTCTCCTCCTTATTAACTATATATAGGTATTTTATTATTATCTTTGCATAAAATCAACTATATATAGGTAATACGAACTTTTGAATTTTGTTATACTAATTTATAAAGGAGGGCTTAATATATGGACTTACAAGAAGCAACTAAAAAAAGAATTTTAGCCTTATGCAATGAAAAAGATATTACAATTAACAAACTTGCTACACTTGCTGGAGTTAGACAATCAACAGTGAATAATTTAATAGATGGTACAAGCAAAACTCCTACTTTATTAACAGTTCTCCGTTTATGCTTAGGTTTAGATATGCAACTTAAAGAATTTTTCGATGATGAGGTATTTAAAGACTTAGACGATGAATAATTAAAATATTATTTATAATCTAAGTCTTTTTTATATTCTATCTTTCTAAATCTCTATTTTTCCATTTTTGCTTATATTGTTTTAACAATTTTTCTATAACCTCCTCCATTTGTTTCGTACTATAACCTTTTGGAAAATACCCTTTTAATTTTTCTACTTTAAACTTTATCTGTTCTTTTTGGTTTGCTTTTTGTTCTGTCATTATATTAAAAATTGTGTCCATATCTAGTTTATTTTCTTTGCTTAATTCTTTCATTCTTATTGCTTGTGAATATGAAGGCGTGCAATCTTCACTTTCTATTGTTTCTAATAAATCCTTTTGTTCCTGTTCTTTTAAATATGATATTTCTACTGCTGGTGACATTGCCATTTTATTATTGTCAACTAATTGTAACAGTGGTTTTATTAATTCTGTTAGTCGTATATATCTATGAATACTGCTTTTGCTATCTCCTACTTCTTCAGCTAGTATTTCAATAGATTTTTTTCCACTTAACTTGTTACCAATTTGGGAACAAGTTAAATCATTTCTTTTTCCTTGTTGTTTCATTGCTTCTAATTTCATTTTAAAAGCAAATGCTTTTTCACTTGGCAATATATCACTTCTTTGTAGGTTACTATCTACAAGAGTAATTATTGCCATATCTTTATCCATATCACGAACTAAAACAGGAATTTCAGTTTTTCCTGCTTTTTCACACGCATATTTTCTTCTATGCCCACTCACTATTTCATATCCTCCTTTTTCTCTGTTCCTTACTATTAATGGCTCTATAACTCCATATTCTTTTATACTTTCGATTAAATCTTCCATATCTTCATTGTCTTTTACTTGGTATGGATTATCTTTAAATTCATATAATTCATTTATATTTACAATTTTTTCACTCATTTTATCTCACTTCCCTATTTTTATATTTTGTTTTTGTTTGTTGCAATTCTTCATTTCTTGCTTGTCTTTCTATTCTTATTACTTCTTTGATTTTTGGATTATCTTCAATGATTTGATTTACAACTTTTAAGCTATTTCTATAATCTTTTAGAATTGTAGTGCATTCATCTCTTTTGGTTTTATATTCTTTTATTAACTCATCGTCTGTGCAATTTCTTAATTTGTTTCTGTATTTTTGCCTTATTCCAGTTACTTCTGCAATGTTATTTTCAGCCTGTAAAATATAGCTTTTTACATCATCTGTTGTTTGTAGCTTTTCTTTCGCTATTAGTCTTATTTCGTTAGAATATCTTTGCATTTTCCTTACTTCTTGTTTCATTTCTGGAGATAATGGCTTTCTAGTATTTTCTTTTGGTATTAGTCCTAACAAGTGATAAAGCAATAAAAAAAGAGCCTCAAGCCCTGTAATTTTACTTATATCTTTAAATTTTCCATTAAACTTATATACCATATACCTTTTATAAGTCTTTTTAGGTTTTACTAATTTGTAATATCTATCTTGCACATAGCAAGGGTTATTGAATACTCTGTCTGCAATCTTTTTGGGTGTATATTGTTCTCCTAACTGATACATTCTTGTTGCTTTTTTATCATTTATTGAACGAATAGTAGCATATCTTCTATTTGGAGCATCATTTATAATATAACCTTTTTTATACATTGCTTTCTTAAATTGTGCATAGTTTACACATATTTTTACTGTTTCATCTATTGCTTTTCTCATTAGATTATATTTCGTTGGCTCTCCCTTTTTTTCTGCAAAATATATATTTCTTGGTGTTCTTCCTTTTGGATTCTTAATTACTGTTAAATTATTTTCATTACACAATTCATCTGATAAACCTCTAAAACGATAATATGCTCCTTTGTTACAATTAAACTTTTTCCCTGTAAACATATTAATACTGCACACTACAAAATGATTATGATATGTGCCTGTATTGAAATGTGTTGCAACTAATACTTGGTGTTCTGCCCACATTTTCCTTGCAAGTTTTACTCCAATTTCGTGTGCAAGTTCTGGAGAAACTTCGCCTGTCTTAAAACTTTGGTATGCGTGATATGCAATATTTCCTGTGCATTTTCCAAACTTTTCTTGTGTTGTTTTCATTTCTTCAAAAGCTGTTTTAGCTTTACAATTTACTCCAGTTACATACATAGTTTTTTCTTTTTTATCAACTGTTTTCTCATTATTTTCTGCATATAATAATACTTGTTTTAGATTAGAAAATATCGTTTTTTCTGGGTTACTTGCATAATTAACTACTCGTGATAAACTGTCCTTAACTGCCCATATTTTTGTTGTCGCCATCGTCATCATCTCCATTACTTTTTGAATTATAAATCACTAAAAAATTGTGTTCTATCACTTCCAAACATTCTTCTATTTTGTCTATATCTATATTGAAAATATCATTTTTTAACTGACAAATTTGTAAATAAATTTGATAAAATTCTTTATCTGGTATTGGAAAAATTTTTTGTTTTAATCCTGTTTTTCTTAAATAAGTTGATAATGATAAGCCACTTTTTTTTGCATTTCTTTGTAATTTTTTCTTTTCCTTTTCACCAATTCTTATACATATTTGTACTGTTTTTTCTTTCAAATTTTTTTCACTTCCTTTCAATTTTTTAGCTGGGGTTATAGGGGTGCAAATCCCCTTTCAGCGATAGCTGTCGGCTTTGTATGCTATACAAAGCCTATGCTCGCTACACTGATAGATAAATCTATCAATGCAGATTTTATAAAACATTTTTACTTGCAAAAAAATAAACCTTATATCAATTTTTTATTCGATATAAGGCTATAATTTGATTTTTATTTTTAGATATATACATACTCATTATAAATGATTTCTTCTGCTCTATTTTTAATATTATTCATTCTAGCTACCCATTCTAATTGATGACTTGCTTTTAAATCTTCTGTAACATTTTCTTGTTTAGCTAACTTTATTATTATTCTTGCTAAAATTGTATTACATTTTGTATCTATTGAATGTAAATAAGCATTTAATTTTCCACTTAATAATAAGTTATTATATAAAACTTTGTTGTATTGTTTAATATATTTTAATCTTGCTTTTCCATATCTTCCAATCGTAAAATTTCTATCTTTTGATATAGATAAATTAGGAAAATAATAATTTCCTTTTAATGTATATGCTATTTCTGTTTTTTCATCAATATATTCTTTTTTTAATTCCATTTTATATTACCTACCTTTTCACTAATAATATAAATTTATAGTCCATTTGTTGCAATATGGACAGCAAAATACTTCATATACACTAGGACAATTTTTGTAATAAGTATCGTTATCTATTTCATAGTTTGTCCATTTATCACCCCATTTTTTTATTTCTGCATTATATACTGCTACTGCCTCTGCTTTTGAATTATACCAGTTAATATTTGAATGACTACATTTTGGTACATTATTGATATTGGTTTTTTGATTTGTACTGTTATTTGTTGCTGTTTCTTCTATTTCTATATTTTTTTGTTCCTCTATAACTTTTGTCTGTGTAGTAGTTTGACTTTCTTGTGTTTTCTTTATTGTTTTGTTTTTATTGTTATTCTTACTTGTATTTGATTTTTCTGCAACAGTTGTTGTTATTTCATTTACTGCATTTTGTGTTATTATTTCTTCATTTTGGATTATTTCTGCTTGTGCTATTGTATTTTCTATTTGTTCTATAATATTTCCTTGTGTTTCTTCTACTGATTCATTTTCTACAACATTTTCTTCCTGTATATTGGTTGTTAAATCTACTACTTTTTCTCCTTTTTCGTTTACTGCTCCATAATAACTAAAACTAGAAATCATTGTGGCTATTATAACTACAATAATCTTTCTCATCACTCATTCCTCCTTACTTGCTTTTATTTTAGTCGCATTTTTTTAATAATGCAAAGGTGCAATTTATTTTTTATTAAATATATATATTCTTTTCAGCTAGTAAAGAGTAAGTAATAAAAGGGGTTTGTAAGGGGGAATTATAAAAAAATACTCCCACAATTTTTGTGCATAATCCTAGCGTAAAATCCCTTGTTTTTATTCTAGTTATACCTTTTTTTGCGTAAAAATAAAGCATATTTCTATGCTTTACACTGGTTAAAAATTATTTATTTGATTTCTTTTCCCCACACTCCATATTGCTAATTCTTTTTATAAATTTTTCTGATTTTTTCCCTTTCTGCTAAAATTTTTATTTCAATCATTTTTATAATTATTGATTTTTAGGCTTTTTCTCATCTTTTCTACCTAGCACTGAGACTACTTCCACGTGCTTCGT
>CAOKMR010000116.1 GCA_948469815.1 uncultured Clostridiaceae bacterium
TGTGTGTGTGTGTGTGTGTGTGTGTGTGTTACAGCGCCAACGGTTTCACGTTTTTTGCTTTTCTCGTTTTCTTCTTTATATGGTTTCATTTTTGACGCCTCCTTTTATGGATTTTTTATATTTATGTTAGCACGTTCTAATGGGTATATTCTATTTTTATTATATTGTTTTAACCCTTGTTTGTAAATGGTAGTTTCTTCTACAAAAACCAAGAAAATCCGTATTTATTTACGGATTTTCTTGGTTTTAGATTTTATTTTTTATTCGTTAAATTTTTATTTCTAGTTTGTAATATTTAGTCGGTTTTCTTAGGGATATACTGTTTTTATGATTTTTTCGCTGTGTCTGTTTCGTCTATTGGTCCGAATATTTCATCAAATTTTGCTTCTAATTCTTTTGCTATATCTATTTCTTTGTCTTCTACTATTTCTTCTTGTGGTAGCATTGGTATGTCTTCGATTTCTGCTTTTGGGCTTTCTTTGTGTGTTTCTATTGATGAATTTTGATTTTTTGATGGTTTTTCTTGATTTGGTTTTTCTTCTGAAAATAAGTCGTCTAATGAGTCTATTTTTAGGTCATCTACTTGCTGTTTTTCCCCTTCTTCAGTATATGGATTATATGGGTTGAATGTTCTCCATTCTCCTCTTTCTAAGTCTCTTGCTTCATTATGGTCTGCTTTATATTTTTCTAATTGTTTTGCTTCATTGTGCTTGAAGTAGTAATATTTGTTTGCTTTTATTGGTCGTATTCCTTTTTCAAAGATTATACATTGATCCATGTCAAATCTTCTTAATTCGTCTGGTGTTAGTAGTGCTCTTTCCATTATATTGTCTGAGTAGTTTTCACCATTTCTAACATATGCCCTGTCTTTACTTATTGATACGCTTTCTCTTGATATTGTTTTGCTTCCTAATGCTTTTGAGAAGTATTCTACCGTTTTTTGTGAGTTACTTCCTAGGAATAAGTGTGTATCGCAGTTACCTATTATTGTTTCAAATGATTTTTCGTATACTGCTTCTAGTTGGTCTAAGTTCTGCAATATAACACTGAATTGGATTTTCCTACTTCTACTTGTTGATATTTTTTTGTCAAAGTCTGGTACTCTTCCTATGTTTGCAAATTCGTCTAGTATAAAGTATGTAGGCATTGGTAATGCTCCTCCATTTAAGTCTGCAAAGTCATATAGCTGTTGTATCATTTGAGAGAAGAATATTGTTAGTAAGAAGTCATATGCTGTGTGTGTGTCTGATGATATTACATATACTGCTGTTTTCTTTTTTCCTATTTCTTCAAAGTCTATTGTATTTGTCGAGGTTAGTTCTGCTATTTCTTTTGAGTCGAATTTTCCTAGTTTTGATTGTAGTGTACTTAATATTGATGAGTATGTTTTTTCTGATGATGCTGATATTTCTACTGATTTATAGTATTTTCTTGCAGGGTGTTCCATTGGTAATTTGTTTATTAAGTCTGAAAGCATACTATTGTTTCCACTACCACTTGCTGCTCTTACTAGTTCTGCACAACTTGCTAGGTTTTGCTCTTCTTCTGGACGTGTTGCTATTAAATAATATATTAATGATTTTAATAGCATTTCGCCCATGTCTTCCCAGAATGGTTCAGAGGCTGAGGCTTCTCCTTGTCCTTTTATTATTGTGTTTGCTATAACGTCTACGTCTAGTTCGTTTGATATATGCATTAATGGATTATATCCATCACTGTTTTGTGGTCTTAATAAGTTTAGTACTTTTATTTCATATCCATTTGCTTTTAAAAATCCTGCTGTTTTATCATATAGTTCTCCTTTTGGGTCTGTAAATACATATGAACCTAACATTTGACATGCATTTGGTATTGAGAAAGATGCAGATTTACCAGCACCTGATCCGTCCTACTACTAATATGTTTACATTTCCTCTTTTGTCTACTGGTAAATAGTTTCCTTCTGCTAGTATTAACCCTTTTTTAGAACTTAATACTTTGAATTGCTCACCATGTTCACACCAGTCACTTGAACCATGTTCTATATCTTGATATTTACTTTTTGGGGCGGTTTTTACTAGTCCTACAATTACTATTACTAAAAATCCTAGTGTGTATTTCCACAGCAAGCTTACAAATGTTCCCCAATAGCTTCCTAGTTCTTGTATGTTTAAAAACGGTTGGGCTATTCTCTGTCCTACTGTTCCTGAAAAAGTATTCATTGAGAATTTCGTTCCTGTCATTTCTGCTTCTTTTACTGCTACATCCCATCCACATGCTATAGGCATGATAAATACTATGGCTAAAAATAACCATAGTACAAATGCTAATATAAATGTTTTTTTGTTTTTTCTTAATGCCCCTTCTATTTTATAATTCATAAAGCATCATTCCTTTTCTTATGATTAATTCTAATGTTATCTTCCTTCGTCTTTTCCTTGTCTACCTACTGGTACGTCTATTATTCCATTTCTTTTTGCTACTTCTACTATTGCTTGTTCTTTTTCTGTATATGCTAATGCTCTCCCCAATAACATTATTTCATTATTTTCTTGCATTTCAATTAGTAATTCATTTGTCATGATGTCTATTTTTAAATCCTCGTTCTTTCTATCCTTTGGTGGTATTCCCTTTAGTTCTTTACCATCTGTATATCCCAGTGTCATAACAATTTCGGGTGCTCTGTTTTCCTTTAACATTAATGCCTTCCTCCTTTTAAATATTCTCCCTTATTTCAAAAGCAAAATAAGATTTGTATGGTTTCATTTTACATTTTCCTTTTACTTCATTGGTTTGTTGGTCTAAATATAAAATTGGTTTTACTTCCTCTACTGTTTCTGTATCTATTATTGTTATTGGTCTTTTTAGGTTTGGCGTATAAGAAAACTCTCTGTATATAGGGCTTTCTTCTGTTTTTATTGCGTCAAATTTTATTGGCATAGGTTTTTTGGTTATTTTGATTTCGTCGTTTATTAACATTCCTGTGTTTACAACAACTCTCTCCTTGCCAAATGATAAAAATACTAATGAGTTTCCATCTATTTTTGGATTATCTACATAATAAGTTCTTTTAAAGTTCTCTCCTCTTATTTCTGAACTTCTTATTAGTCTTTCAACAGTAAATTTGGGTGTATTTTTGTCTTCTAGTTCTTTTTTGTCTGTTTCTACTACTTCATATATTACTGTGCTTACATCCTTTGGGTCTGTTATACTAAAGTGTCTTCCTTGAACATTTTTCATATTCTTTCTCCCCTTTATTTATGTATAGCTTGTCTTTTGTGTTAACTATACATAATTATACTATATTTATTACAATATGTCAACCTGGTTTTTTTCTGTTTTTGTAGTTCTAGGATTGAATTTTGATATCTTTTGCAGTTGTCTATATATTCTTTCTTCTTCTTCTGTTATTTTGTCTGGTACCATTATCTGGATTTCACATATTAGATTTCCTCGTCTCCCTTTTCCGTCTTTAAATCCTTTGTTTTCTACTATTATTTCTGTACCTGAGGTTGTTCCTTTTTCTAGTTTTATTTTTTCTGTGTCATCAATTCCTTGAACTTCTATTTGCCCTCCAAGTATCGCTTCCCACGGAGTTACAAATAATTTTGTGTGTAAGTCATATCCATTTAATGTGAATTTATCGCTTTCTATTACTTTTACTTTTATGAATAGGTCTCCTGGTTTTTCATCTTTTGCTCCTTTTTTTCCTTGTCCTACTAATCTTATTCTTTCTTTGTTTCTTATTCCCGCTGGTACTTTTACTGTTATTGTTTTTAAGTTTCCATTTACTGTTCTTAATGAGATTTTTTTTGTTTTACCATAAAATGCTTCTTCTAATGTAATTTCTATCCCTGTTTCTACATCTTCTCCCTTTTTTGCTCCTATGTTTTCTTCTTTATTTTTATTTTTCTTTGGGGTATATCCAAAAAACATTCCAAATAGCCCTTCTTTGATTGTGTCTGTTTTTTCTTCTTTGTTTCCATATTTTTCTCTGTTTTTTCTTCTTCCTATGTTTACATTCCATGCTCTGTCATATTTTCTTCTTGCTACTGTGTCTGATAATATTCTGTATGCTTCGTTTATGTCTTTAAATCTTTCTTCTGTGTTCCTATTTGCACCATTTACATCTGGATGATATTTTTTCGCTTGTTCTCTATAGGCTATTTTGAGTTGTTCTGCATTTGCTTTGTTGTCGTCAAAGCCTAATATTTTATAGTAATCTTTAAATATCATAATATCCTCCATTTTTATTGTATTAACTTTTTTGTAAGCAATGCTATTATATCATCATTTTTTTTACAATTCAATTATTTTTGATAATTATTTTTTTAATTGAGGGGGGTTTACAGTTTTTAGATACCTCACATATAAAAACAATAAAATAAAACTATGGAAAAGGATGGACACTCCTAATTCCATAGTAAATTTAACATTTCAATTATATAATTATTTTAAACTTTCAATTTCTTCTTTAGTTAATCCAGTACATTCTATAATAAATTCAATATCTGTATTTTTAGCTAACATTCTCTTAGCAATCTCCGTTATGCCTTGTTGTGTTCCTTGTTGAATGCCTTGCCTTCTACCATCTTCTAGACCTTTATCATATCCAGCAGCTTCTATTGCTTTATTATCCATTTCGTACATCAGCCTCTGAAATTCTAATTCTTGCTCTCTTT
>CAOKMR010000117.1 GCA_948469815.1 uncultured Clostridiaceae bacterium
TCTCTTTTTTTCTATGTTTTATTTTTATTACACATGAATTTCCTATTATAGAACATTAAGAGGCACATATGATGTGCCCCTACTACTCTTCCGTTTTCATATATACATTAGTACTTGGATATGTTAATTTTACCTTCTTGTCTTCTAAAAGTTTCATTATACTTAAATTTGCTTTTGTTTTGAATTTTAAGAATTCTGTAAATTCTATTATATTTACAAAGAAGTATATTGATATTTTTATTGCATCTTCTGTTATATCTCCTACATTTACTTGTAAGGAGTTTGATATTACTTCTGTATTACTGTATAATACTAATTTTATTGATTCTATTAGTTCTGATATTTGACTGGCTGTAGTATCTAATGGTAAACGTAGACTTAAATCTATTCTTCTTTTATCTATTTTTGATACATTTACAACTGATTCACTTACAATCTTTGAATTTTGTATTGTTATTACTGCATTTTCTGCTGTTCTTATTTTTGTACTTCTAAATTTTATTTCTTCTACAGTTCCTGCATTGCTACCAACTTGAATATAGTCCCCTATTTCAAATGGTTTATCTGTTATGATTGCCAATCCACTTAATAGATTTTCTGCTAGTTCTTGTGCTGCAAGTGCTATTACCACACTACTTAGTCCTAATCCTGTAATTAGTCCACTTAAGTCATAACCTAAATCTGCTATAATCATAAATCCAGCAATTATGTATAATATAACTTTTATAACTTTACTTATTACACTTATTGCTACTTTATTTTCTGAAAATTTTTCACTTTCTCCCACTTTTCTCATTATTTTTGATTCTGGGGAAATTAATTCTGCTATTACTCTTGCAGTATTTATTATTATGAAAATTCTTACTATTTTTGAGCATAGAATAAACCAATTTTCAGGTAGATTTAATATTAATAGTGCTATATAAATTCCTATACATAGAAAAATTCCCTTTAATGCTTTATATATATCACTATTTTTTATCTTTTCTTTATCGTTTCCTTTGATTTTTAATAGTTTCATAACTAATTTAGAAAACAATGAACTCACCATATAAAATACTATGATGATTACTATAGCAATTAGAACATCTATTAAGTTTCTTTCTTTAATATTTTCAATAAATCCATTTATTTGCTCCATTTTTTTATTTCCCCCTAAGCTTAAAAGCTTTGTGTTTATTTATAGAATATACTCTTCAATAAATTTTGCGACTCCATCTTCATCATTTGTAAATGTTATGTAATCTGCTGTATTTTTTAATTCTTCTTTAGCATTCCCCATAGCTACTCCTGTTCCACATTCTCTAAACATTGCATAATCGTTTATACCATCTCCAAATCCAATGGTTTCTTCTTTTTTTATTCCTAGATTTTTAATTAAGTGTTGTATTCCTATTCCTTTATCTATATCTTTATTGTTTATATCTAAAAAGAAAGTTTTTATTCCCTTACCATAATTGGGGGACCATATTTTTTCTTGATTTAATATTATTTCTTTTATATTATTGTACTTGCTATCTCTTTCAATATTAATAACTATCTGATATATTTTCTTATTTTCTATATCATCTATTTTATCAATTTTTATGTATTTATCTGACTCTACCCTAAAAATCATTTCATTTATATATTCTTGATACTTTGCTTCTATTATTAGTTCTAGATTTTCTCTTTCACATAGAGTCCACATTTTTTCTCAAATACTTTTTTCAATCTCACTTGCAAATATGTCTATGTCATCTATATAATTATAGACAAAGGCTCCATTATTTGCTATTAAATATTTTGAGGCATTTACATCTTTAGATACTTTACATACAGATGAACTGCTTCTTCCAGAACATAATACTACATATATTCCTTTGTTTTTTACTTTATTTAAAACATTTTTTGTATATTCAGTTACTTGTTTTTCTGAATTATACAATGTTCCATCAATGTCTATAAAAATCATTTTTATGTTATCTATTTTTGGTTTCATACAATCACCACCTAATTTTATTACACCCTTATTTTACAATAGTTTTATGAAAAATGCAATGAGATATTTATATGTTGTTTGTGTATAAATCAAAATATTTGCCCTTTTTTAATAACAATTCTTTATGTGTTCCTTGTTCTACTATATTTCCATTTTCTAAATACAATATTCTGTCTGCTTTTTGTATTGTTGAAAGTCTATGTGCAATTATAAATGTGGTTTTACCTTTCATTAGTTCCAACATACTTTGTTGTATTTTATTTTCAGTTATTAAGTCTATATTGCTTGTGGCTTCGTCTAGTATTAGTATACTTGGATTTCTTAACATTACTCTTGCTATTGTTATTAACTGAATTTCTCCTTCTGATAACATTTCATTATTTATTATTGTTTCATATTTTTTTGGTAATTTTTCTATAAATGAGTCTACTTTTGCTAGTTTTGACACCCTTTTTATTTCATCTTCTGATATGTTTTCTAGTCCATATGCTATGTTATCTTTTACTGTTTCTGTAAATAGTTTTGTGTCTTGTAATACTATCCCTATATTTTCTCTTAGTTCCTTTATAGGTATGTCTTTTATATCAATTCCATCAATATATATGTTTCCTTTGTCTATTTCATAAAATCTCATTAATAAATTAACTATTGTAGTTTTTCCTGCCCCTGTTTTTCCTACTATTGCAATCTTTTTTCCTGCTTCTACTTTTAAATTAAATTTTTTTATAAATGGCTCATTTGTATATGAAAATTCTACGTTTTTAAATTCTATGTCTCCTTTTACTTTTATTGTATTTTCATTTTTAGTTTCAAATATTTCGTCTTTACTATTTAAAAATTTATCTATTCTTTTAGATGATGCAAAGGCTGTTTGCAGTTCTGATAAAATTGCTGTAATTTCATTAAATGGTCTTGTAAATATACTTGTATACATTAAAAAAGTAGTTACATCTCCAATTGTTATCTCACCATTTGACATTAAAATTACTCCAACAATTCCAGTTAATACATAACCTATATTTGAGACTACTCTTGTTGCAGGATTAGTTAGTGCTGAGTAAAACTCTGCTTTTATTCCTGTTTTATATAACTCTGTATTTAGTTTATCAAATTTTTTCTCTGCTATTTCTTCATAATTAAAGTCTCTTACAGTATTTTGATAAGTAATAAATTCTTCTGCATTATTATTTAATCTTGCTACAATATTTGCTCTATCATTAAAAAATACATTTGTGTTTTTAGTTACCCATTTCGAAATGAAATACATTACTGGTGCAACAATTATTAGAATTATGGACATTTTAATATTTATTTTAAGCATTACTATAATTGAGAATATTACAATTACAATTCCACTAATAATCTTAGGTAATCCTTGAATAATTCCATTTGAAATATTTTCTAAGTCTATACTAAACTGATTTAAAATATTTCCATATTCGATTTTGTCTATTTCTTTTATTTTTATACTATTGATTTTCTTAAATAGATTTTCTCTTATCTCTTTTTGAATTTTTGCAATTATTTTTGATAAAAACTTCACTTGTAAGATATTAAATATATATATTGATATATATAAAATTGTTAGAATAACCAAATTAGTAATAAATTCCTGATAAGATAATTCTAGGAATTTATTAATTATTTTTCCTACATATATTGGAGCTATTACTGTTATTATAGATACAAGTATTGTAAAAATAGATGTACATATTAATAATTTTTTATTTTTTAATATATAATCTTTCATGCATTTTTCTCCTTTGCAATATAACTTTATACAATATTTTCCTATACTTATATTATCTACAATAACATTTTTATTTATTCTAATATATTTGTTATTAATTCATAGAACACGGAGAAAGCGAGGAAAGTACACTTTCCCTCGCTTTTTACTTTCTGTAAAATATGTGTCCTTTGTATCGGACACCTTCTACAGATGTTCTCTTCATCAGCTCACCTTTTTCACAGCCCTCAGGGTTGAAAAAGTAGAGCGACCCGCCTTCTTTTCCTGTTGCCTTTAATGCAGCTATCGTCAAATCATATTCAAATGACATCCTAGCTGCCTTTTTTACTTCTGGCGTAATCATGTCATTTGTTATGCCTCTAATAGAAGCAAACTGACCTGAGCATGTCACTACCTCATATATGCCTCCGCCCCATTCTCGAGCACGGTTAATCACTGTATTTCCTACAATAACCTGGCCTGCAAGACCTTCACCTCGGGCTTCGGCATAAATCAGCTTCTCCATAGTCCTCAACTCCGCCTCTGTATAGGCGTAGTTTGCAGTTTTTACAGCATTTTGCCACAGAAATTCTTCTGTGACAGGGTAAAATTTAAGTTTTACCCCCTTGAAAGTAGCACTTGATTTTTCAAGTTGTGCTACTTCGGTTGCTGGTGCTTCCGCTTCTGCTTTAGCTACTGCTTCTGCTTTGGCTGCTGCTTCCACTTCTGCTTCTGTTGCTTCCACTACTTCCGCTTTTGCTTCCACTACTTCCGCTTTCGCTTCTGTTGCTTCCACTACTTCCACTTTTGCTTCTGTTGCTTCCACTACTTCCGCTTTCGCTTCTGTTGCTTCCACTACTTCCGCTTTTGCTTCTGTT
The DNA here is from genome assembly GCA_948469815.1 of uncultured Clostridiaceae bacterium. Taxonomy (GTDB): domain Bacteria; phylum Bacillota; class Clostridia; order TANB77; family CAG-508; genus CAKPSH01. Next base: position 4,589 of record CAOKMR010000117.1, read on the forward strand.
GCTTCCACTACTTCCG
>CAOKMR010000118.1 GCA_948469815.1 uncultured Clostridiaceae bacterium
CCGCCCCTACAACGTATAATTATAATTCTCTACAATTTTTATCCTCCCCACAAACACAAATTTTTATGTTAGAATAGCTGAGAATTGTAATATAATGAACAGAAAATGAAATATAGTTTAAAAATTTTGTTGTAAATAAGGGAAATATAGAGTATAATTATTCTATCCTTTTAACAAGGAAAACTTGGAGAAAGGAGGAACTTCTTATTATGACAGCATTTGATTTAATCTTTTTCCTAATAGTATTACTCTTAGGCAAGAATTGGGGAAAAGAAAAAGACAGTAGGTAGAAATACCAAAAGAGGGGTGGTTCCCCTCTTAAAAAAATTTGGATATGTGGTTAGCATATCCGAACTTCTTATTACAACTTATTATAATATTATTGTAACATCATTTTTTTATTTTGTCAACTATAAAAACTACTTCAATAACATTATAATATAGTTTTTAGTATATGCCAAATATATTTCAAATATTCTAAAATTTATGCAACTAAAGATAATATTAACTATAAATTTTTTCCTTCATAAATTTTAGCAAAGTAATAAATATAAAATCATAAACAAAAATATAAAAAAATAAATAAATAAACTAAAAATGACTATAATATAAAATAAGAAAGGAAGAGAAACTTATGAACTGTAATAAAATAAAATTAAAAGAAGGAATAAACCTTCATATAATCAACACAAACAAATTCAAAACAAACCTATTAGCAGTATTTTTAACAACACCATTAAACAGAGAAAACGTAACAAAAAATGCATTAATACCAATGGTATTAAGAAGAGGCTCAAAAGAACTAACAAACCTTGAAGAAATCAGTAACAAACTAGACGAAATGTATGGAGCAGATTTTAACTGTGGTGTGGATAAAACTGGGGATAACCATGTATTAAAATTCTACATGGAAAGCATAAACAATAACTTTTTACCAGAAAAAGAAAACATATTAGAAGAAAGCATGAAAGTATTACTAGACATAGTATTCAATCCATTAGTAGAAAATGGAAATTTCAAAGAAGAATATGTAGAAAGTGAAAAAGAAAACCTAAAGCAAATAATACTAGGAAAAATAGACAACAAATCAAAATACGCATATGAAAGATGTATAGAAGAAATGTATAAAGACAAACCATATGGGCTATATAAATATGGTTATGTAGAAGAACTAGAAAAAATAGACGCTAAAAACTTGTATGAACACTATAAAAAAATGATATCTGAATGTAAAATAGACATATTCATATCAGGAGAAATAGACGAAGGTGCGAAACAAATAGCAATGGAAAACGATAACATAAAAAATATAAATGAAAGACAGCCAATATATAATAAAAAAAGTCAAAAAGCAGAAGAAATAGAACAAGAAAGAATTATAGAAGAAAAAATGGAAGTATCACAAGGAAAATTAGTATTAGGGCTAGAAATAGGAAAAAATGATAAAGACTCTAAATATGCAGCACTAATATATAATGCAATACTAGGAGGAACACCAACCTCAAAAATGTTCCAAAATGTAAGAGAAAAAGAACATTTAGCATATGTAGCAGGTTCAAACTATGTAAGACATAAAAACAATGTATTTATAAGATGTGGAATAGAAATAGAAGACTACAAAAAAGCATTAGACATAATAAAAGTTCAAATAGAAGACATGAAAAAGGGAGACTTCACAGAAGAAGACATTAAAAATGCAAAAACAAGTATAATAGCAACTATAAAATCAATACCAGAAGAACAAGACAGTGAAATGATGTATTACTTTGGACAAGAAATATCGGAACACAAAATGGAATATTCAGAATATGAGGAAAATGTTCAAAAAGTACAAAAACAACACGTAATAGATATTGCAAATTCCATAAAAATTAATACAATATATTTTTTAACTGCTGTTGAAAAATAATTTGTAGGGGCACGGCGCACCGTGCCCATTAGAATAAAGAAAACAAAGAAGGAGAGAATAAAATGGAAATAATAGAAAATTCAAAAGTAAAAGAAAAACTCTATATCGAAAAACTAGAAAACGGTTTAACCGTAATGATAATACCCAAAAACAACACAGCAAAAAAATATATAATATGGGCAACCCACTTTGGTTCAATAGACAATCATTTCATAGTACCAAAAACAGGAGAAGAAGTAAGAATACCAGATGGAGTTGCACACTTTTTAGAACATAAAATGTTTGAACAAAGAAATGGAACAAACAGTCTAGACACATTATCAGCAATAGGAGTAGACGCAAATGCATATACAACAAATGACCACACAGCATATTTATATGAAGCAACAGACAATTTTTATGAAGCTCTAGACGAATTCATGGATTATGTGCAAAATCCATACTTTACAGATGAAAATGTAGAAAAAGAAAAAGGAATAATAGCACAAGAAATCAAAATGTATGAGGACTATCCAGAATGGCAAGTATATTTAAATGCAATAAAGTGCATGTACAGAGAAAACCCAGTAAGACTAGACATTGCAGGAACAGTAGAATCAATATCAGAAATAACACCACAAACACTATATAATTGTTGCGACACATTTTACAATTTAGCAAACATGGCAATGGTAATCTGTGGAGACTTTGTACCAGAACAAATATTAGAAGAAATCAAAAAAAGAATTATAAAAAATGAAAATGGTGGAGAAATAAAACGAATATATACTCCGATAGAAACAGAAATAAACGAAAAAGAGAAAATAGTAAAAATGGATGTGAACAATCCATTATTCACAATAGGATTTTTAGACAAGCCAAATGTTGAAAACATAGTAAAAAAACATATCGCAATAGAAATCTTATTAGAGATGTTATTCGGAAAAGGGTCTGAACTTTATAGAAAGCTATATAGTGAAGGATTATTATTAATAGAGCCACAACTAGACTATGAATTTACCAATAACTATGCACATATATTAATAACAGGGCAATCAAAAGAACCAAGAAAAGTAAACGAAGAATTCAAAAAAGCATTAGAAACAATGAAACAAAATGGAATAGAAGAAGAAATATTCACAAGAACAAAGAAAAAGATTTATGGAAGATATGTAACAGACTATAATTCAGTAGCAGATATTGGAAGGATGTTCTTATCAGACTATTTTAAAGGAATAAATAGTTTTGATTATCTAGAAGAATATAATCAAGTAACAAAAGAATTTGCAGAACAAATATTAAAAGACACATTTAATGAAGAAAAAATGGTTATATCTATTGTTGAAACTAAATGATATCTTTAGCATAACTTATACAAAATGATGAACTCTCAAATTTTCTATTTTGAGAGTTTATTATTTATATATTCTTCTACTAATTTTATAAGATCTTCTGCTGTTTGTATTTGAACTAAAGTATTTACTTTACCTTTCATTTAAAACAACTCCCTCATTTTGTACATTTATATAAAATGGTAATGCTTCTAGCCAATAATTAAACTTATCTATGATTTTTTAGATTTTTTATATAAACCAAACCCGATACTAGTACACTAGCATCGGGTTTGGTTTTTGAGGATGGGTTAAGAGAAAGCTACTGCAAATACAATCAACCAGAATATGAATGTGCAAGTACTTACAAGAAACTTCCACTTGATCCAGCGACTCCACAGTTTATTCGGAAGGCAAAGGAACTTCCAAATTGACTTTCTGATACCCTTAAAAGCACGCCGAAAGCCAGAACCGATCCTGTTGGCAAACGGATTTTTCATGTATGGTGATAAAATCGCCATAATCACTAAGTACATTATAATACCTTCTAACATAGTTTTCCTCCTTGTTCTGCATTAAAACTTGTTTTATCATAACTAAATTATACCAAATTTCTAACGAAAAGTCAATGTTATGTAAAATACGAACACGGTAATTTATTTATTACAAGATTGTAATATCTCTATAAATTTCAGTTATTTAAATGTTTCAATTTTGTAATATTCGATGAAATTGCCGTGAAACACGAACCATGTAATCGAAAATTTCATTGATTATTATAAAATCTAAAATTATCTAATATTCGATAAATTTCGCTACACTTATGTCACAAAAAAGAGAAAAATATCAGAAATAGTGAAAAATAATAGAAAAATCGAACATGAAAAATATGAGAAATACTGCAATTTTATTGACGATATTGTAAAAATATGTTATTTTTATAATATAAGGTTCAAAATTAGTTTTTATATAAGAAAAATCGACAATTTTCTTTGAATAAAATAATAATCTATTGACACTTAATAAAAATAATACAAAAAAATCATAATAAAGGAGGAATTATATGTTAAATGACGATATTTGTAAAAAAAGAGATGAATTAAATCAAAGTATAGCAGAAAACAAAGATTACAGTATTATATATAGGTTAAGTGTAGAATTAGACGAACTGATAGCAGAGTTTTACAGAAAAGGCAGTAAAAGCCAAGAAAAGGATTTATATTTAGTAAAAAAATAAAAACATATTGCAAAAAAAAGATAAATAATGTATAATAACCTGAGTTTGGTAGAAAAAAGAGGTAAAAAAGTGCCTTAAAGCTTACAGTAAGAA
>CAOKMR010000119.1 GCA_948469815.1 uncultured Clostridiaceae bacterium
TTCTATAAAGTTCAATTCCCGTTTTTTTCCCTTTTTTCTATTTTCCTGCATTTACTTTTGTATTAAGCATTTTTACTTTATTAGTTCCATTTTCATTTATTAATAATATTGTACCATTCATATCTGTCCTATAAATTTCGCATTCTTTATCTTGTAATCTTTTCATTACCGTTTCAGATGGATGTCCATATGAATTTGTATTACTATTAACAGATATTACCGCCATTTCTGGTAACACTTTATTTATAAATTGTTCTGTACTACTTGTATCTGAACCATGATGACCAACTTTTAAAACATCTATATCTTCCCATGTAATTTTACTATTGGTTTCTACATCATCTTCAGCATCTCCCATAAATAAATATTTGTTGCTATTTGCTTCCATTTGTATGACAATTGAAGTTGAATTTATTTTGCTAGAGCTTGTTGGATCTGAATTGTCTATACTTTTAATTTCACATTTTGCCTCTCCTAATTCAAATTTATCTCCTACTTTTTTATAATTAATTGATAATTCCTTTTGCTTTACTTCATTAATTACATCTTCATAGAATTTTCTTTTTGACTTATTGGTTGTATAAGGAATATAAATTTCTCCTATATCAAATTCCTTTATAATATTATCCATGCCTCCTATATGGTCTTCATGAACATGTGTTCCTATTAAATAATCTATTTTGTTTATTCCCAATTTTTTTATGTATTTTACTAATAATGGACCATCTTCATTATCTCCTGCATCAATAAGCATATTTTTGCCATTATTTCTTACTAAAATACAATCAGCTTGACCTACATTAAAAAAATATATTTGAAGTTCTTCACTCTTTATAATATCTTCTGTAGGTAATTCTCCAACATAACTATTATCTCTTGTTGCTACATATACTAAACTTATTAGCATTACTGTTATAATTATTGTATAGATAATCTGTTTCAAATTCTTCTTATTATTTTTCACAATCTTTTACCTCTAAAAAGATTATAATGTAAAAATAGCTTTTTTGAAATAGTTTCTTATATTTTTTCTAAATTTCTATTGTTTTTTTATACTTACCATTATATAATAATTTTGCTTTATTCTTAAAATATATATTTTCTATATATTTTTCCCATAACAATTTAAACAGAAAGGACTGATTTTTTATGAATCTAAATTTTTTTAATTCTTTAGAGCATAATCATTCTAACAATATTTCAAACAATTTTATTGATTCTTTTATTAAAGAATTACAAAATTATCTATCAAATTGTTTTTCTCCTGATTTAAATAAAACAGACTTATATACTATAGACAGATTTGAAGGTGATAACGAAGTTTTTGCTGTATGTGAAAATAGAAGAACAGGTAAAATAGTAGACATCCCTATTTCCCAAGTTTCTCCTAATGCTGTTGAAGATGATATTATTAGATATAAAGATGGTATTTATTCCGTTGATGAAGAGCAAAATCGCATTATTGGTGATAAGATGAAAAAACTTTCTGAAGAAGTATTTAAAAAATAATTTTGGATTTAAAATTATAAGTACACTAAGTGTACTAGAGCATCTATTCTAGTTCACTCGGTGTACTTTTCTTTTAAATTTTAGCTAAATTCAAGTACACTTGGTGAACTAACTTTCATATTTTTATAAAATTTAGTTCATTTAGTGAACTTTAGCACTCTGATAGGCATTTTTTAGTAGTTCATTCGGTGAATTTTTACATCAAATCTGCTTAAAATTTTTGTTCTTTTATTAACTCTTGAAGGCTTGTCCTTCAATGTATTTTTTCTCTATCAAATTTTCTTGTTTCTATGGTTCTTCTACTGCGTCATTCAAGCATTTAGAGTGAATAAATTCACGCATCAGGTTAATAGATTCTTTCAGTTCTTCACTAGTAAAACGCTTATTTTTAGTATTTTCCGGATGATGAATTTGATGTCTAATATACTCAGTCAAAGTTATCTGTTGATTAGTTACTGTCCCGTTTTTTTGTATTTTCTTATATAATCTTTTTTCTTTCCCAAATTTATAATCTTCTGTCCAATGTTGGAATTCTATATAAGAATATAACTCATCATGATATTCTTCGGTAGCTTCTCCAAAAGCTACATAGTTAACTTCATTTAATGATGGATAATTAAGTTGTCCAGGAATAACATCTATTATATCCTTTTTATTGTTCTCAGTACAATTAATTAATCTTAAATTAGAAAATTTAAGTTGTTTTACAATATTAGAACTATGAGTTGTCAAAATCACTTGCGTTTTATTACTTAATGCTAATGTTTTAAAAGCTTCAATTAATAAACGCTGATTTGCTGTGTGTTGTGATGTTTCTGGTTCTTCTATTGCATATATTATTCCTGTTCTTTCATCAAGCTGTGATATTCTTTCTGCTTCTGCTCTAAAGAAATTCAATAGCACCAGTCTTTTAACTCCACTTCCTCTTTTATTAATTGGGATATTATCATCTCCAGATATCGAAACACCTTTAAACACATCTTGCCATTTCAAGTTCATCTTTATAATTATTCCATATCGCTTTTCTTAGTTCTGTATTAACTGTTTGATTTTCACATTGAATATTTTCTTGTTTAACTATTTTCTTTAAATCAATGTTTTTTGCTAGTAGCAAATTATCGCATTTAGTATTAGTTGGATGCTTTGCTCTAACAAATACTTTAGCAGAACCTCCATTATTATATTTTTTTACAACTTCCAAGTAGCCATCAGAATTTAACAAATATTCTTCTTTTAAAGTTGATAACTTAGCTACATTTTCCTTCATTTTTTCATAATTACTTCTTTTAATTTTGCTAAATACTTCTTTTCTTTGCTCATCTGTAGCTTTATAGTTATCAATGCCAACATACTCCTTTATATACTTACTATTTATAACTTTGCTTTGACTTGTTAATTTTATTTCAGCAAAATGTGAAAGTATTATTTGCATTGTACATGGATTTCCAAATATTACTATGTCATCTGCTACATCTTCTCCATGAAAGTCATTTATTTTTTGTTTAATTTCTTTATATTTTTCTGATGGTCCTTTATCTGTATCACAGAATATTAAAACCAAAGAATATGAATCTGATTGATATTTTTCTTGATACCTTGCTATTATTGTGTTTATTGATTTTGCATTTACTGTGATAAAATCATATTTGTTGGAAAATATGGCTTTACTTTTTAAAATCTCAATATAATCTAATTCTTCATATCCTTCACATATAATGCATATTTTCTTTCCTTTATATTTCCTCATTATCCACCTCCAATAAGGTAGATATTAAGTCTGGTTCAGGTATTGCTCCAAATTCACCTTTAATATATTTTTCTTGTATATTTGATGTATCTCTTACTCCATTTTCTGCATAACTAAATTCTTTTAGTGAATATAAATCTGTTCCATTTTCATCTTTGTCTGTAAACCATATTTGCTCTTTTCTAAACATTCTTTTACAATCTAATAAACTTATATCATGAAGAGTAGCTATTAATTGTGCATTTTTATTTATTTCATTATTAAACATACTAATTATTGCTCTTGTAATTTTAAAATGCAAACTACTATCTAATTCATCAATTACTAATGTTTTGCCTTGTTCAATTGCTTCTATTACATAACTTGCAAGAGCTACAAATTTTCTTGTTCCTAATGAATCAAATATAATGCTTGGTACTGCTTGCCCTTTATAAACTGATACTATTTTGATTTGATCCATAAAGTTTTGGTTTTTTAGGATTTTCTCATCTATAACTTTTCCATCTATCTCTACATTTAAGTCTTCAATATACATATAATCTTCCAAATACAAATCGGCATTTTTAATAAACTCAACGACTTTTTTTGTTTCATCATCTTTACTTTTTAACATTTGTATTGTTTTTGAATTTGGTATTTTATTCATATCTACTATTTCAATACTATTTGCTATACCTGTTAATATGGTTTTTATTTTCTCTAGTATTGGGAATTTTTCAATTTGTACTGTATATATTAAAATATTGTTATTAGAAGCTATATTTAATACTTTTGCTAATTCTTCATCTTGTGGACATTCATATTTTTCATCAATTGTATCTTTTAAAAATATTAGTTCTTCTTTTTCATTATTATATTGGTCTTTAACTATCTCACACATTTTTTCATATATATACATCATTTTTTTATCATCAAATTTATATTCATATAAATACTCTTTTTTATCATATATAAATGAAATAGCTTCCTCGCAAATATTGCTGTCTGTAAATATATTTGAATCTAAATGGATTTCCTTATTTAGTAAAGTCCCTTTAATAGCTTTAATGCAGTTTATTAAAGTAGTTTTTCCTGTATTGTTTGGACCATAAATAGCTGCGGATTTCAATATATTTAGGTTATCATTTATATTGGTTACATTTGATGAGAACTTTTTTGTTCTCATATCTGCTTTTAAACTCATTTCTATAGCATTATTAAAAGCAAAACAATTATTAAATTTTAAACTTGTTATCATAATAAATTCCATTCCTTTCTCGCTTCGCTCAAAGGCACACATAGGAATGAA
>CAOKMR010000120.1 GCA_948469815.1 uncultured Clostridiaceae bacterium
AGTATAATATATGTATCAAAAAGTAAAGGAGTAGAAGGATTATGAGCAAACGGAATAAGAAACAACAGCAACAATCCAACAGGTATTCAGCAACTGATTGTGAGATAAGACCTGTTACCAAAAGCGACAAGTGGTGTCAGAGGAGAGTTCCCAAAAATGGAGAACTTGTAGGCGATGCACCATTTGGCTACATTGTAACTATACCGTATTTACCAAACCAAAATACCTTTTTAGAGGGTATTGATGGGCGTATAGTACGGAGCAAGAAACATTGTGGCAAACTTCTTTTGCAGGTCATTATGAAGAATGATGACAATCCTCAGTACGGCATAGGTTCATTTACAAGGCACGAGCCGAACAGAAGTGCCAAGAATAGGAAAAAAAGCAAAACGAAGATATATCGCATTTGTAACATTAGAAATCTGGACAAGCGTGAGAGTTACAAACAGTGGCAGTAACAACAAAAAGGCTATTCTCTGTGTGTACATAGAGAAAGCCTTTTTTGCTATATATTAGAATTTTATATAGAGATATTATAATGTAAAGTTATAGTATCTCTTTTTTGTATGGAAAGGAGCATAATAAAATGAAAACAGAGGAAATTTTAAAACAAATTTATCAAGAATTAAACAAAAGAATAGAAAATAAAGATAACAGAATATTTGTGATAGAATACACAATACCTAGTGTAAATTATAATGAAAATGGAAACATAGAAGATATGAGTTTTGCAAGTGGTATTAAAATGGAACTAGAGAAAATGATGGAACATTTTAAATACGAATTTTACTTTTCTAGCTATAAAGATAAATATTTTTTCAGCAATGTAGAAGAAATTGCAAGACAAAAAATGCTACAAGAGATAGAAACAGAAACTACAAAAGAACAAAAATTAAAAATGGATCTAAACGAAAAAGTTGAACAGGAATATGCTAGTTTTAAGAAAGAACTAGAACAAAAATCTCCTAAAGAAATTATTGAAAAAGCATATGAATTAGTAGTAAAACAAGAAATAAAAGATGAATTGAAAGAAAAAAATTTAACTAAAGATGAATTAAAAGCATTACTAAAAGAAAAAGATTTACTTTCAGAATGTTATGAAGATTGGAGAAATTCAGACGGAAGATTAGGAGAGGTTATATCTTATACAATAGATGATTCAATAGAAATAATAGAGCAGGAATATAAAAAAGAAAATAAACAAAAAGTTAAAGAAAGTAGATAGATTATGAGAGATGATTATGTACCACCAAAACTTGTAGAAGAGGCAAAAAAAGTAGATTTATTAACTTATTTACAAAACTACGAACCAAACGAATTAATTAGAGAAACAAAAACACAATATTGTACAAGAACACACGATAGTTTGAAAATTTCTAATGGATTTTGGAATTGGGAGTCAAAAGGAATTGGGGGTAGAAATGCAGTAGACTTTATGGAAAAAGTAAGAGGTGTTCCATTTCCAAAATCAGCAAGAATTGTACTAGATAAAATGAAAATAAAAGTACCAGTTTTTGTTCAAAAACAAGAAAAAACAGAAATAAAAAAGCTAATATTACCAGAGAAAAATATAAACGAAAATAGAGCAAAGACTTATCTAAAAAAACGAGGAATTGACGAAGAAATAATACAAAAATGTATAGAAAAACATTTAATTTATGAAGAAAAAAATTATCATAATGTTGTATTTGTAGGCTATGATGAATTAGGAAATGCAAGATATGCAGGGTGCAGAGCAACAAACGAAAGCAAGTTTAAAAATGACGCAACAGGTAGCAATAAAAAGTATTCATTTAGAATAGAAAGTAATAAAAAAACAGATACAATTTATATATTTGAGGGTGCAATAGATTTATTATCTTATGCAACCCTTTTTAAATTATATGGGTTAGAATGGGAAGATAAAACAATGATTTCACTTGCAGGAGTTTACCAACCAGCGAGTACCATTTCAGAAAGTAAAGTACCAATAGCAATACAAAATTACTTAGAAAAACACCCAGAAATAACAAAAATATATCTATGCTTAGACAATGATGAAGTAGGAAGAAATGCAAGTAAAGCATTGCAAATTGTTCTACCAAATAAGTACGAAATTATAGATAGACCTACGAAAAAAGGAAAAGATTATAACGAATATTTATGCAACTTATTAGGAATAAAACCAATAGAAAATAAGAAAAAAATTAAAAGCGAAAGAGAATAGACATTAAAATTTTAATGTCCTAACAAGCAAGACAAATGTAGCTACATTTGTTAAATTATGGGGCATACCCCAATCCCCATTAAGAATAAAGAAAAAAGGAGCAGAAAATGAAAGAAGAAACAAGAGATTTTACACTAAGAATACGAGTCAATCCAACAGAACTAGAAAAGATAAAAACAAAAGCAAATAAAGCAGGGAAAAATACTTCAGACTTTATGAGAGAATCAGCTTTAGGATGTGAAATAAAAGAAAGACCAGACAAAAGTGTGTATACATTAATACTAAAACCATTAAATGATTTTATAAGGTTGCTAAAAGAACTTGAAAGAGTTGCTTATCATAAAAAATTTGTTGATGAAAGAATATTAAATGATGAAATAAAAAAGTGGCAAGAATATAGAACAATGATAAGAGAGAGGTTGTGGTAATAATGGCAACTACAAGCCTATGGAAAGTAGAAAATAGACTTGATAAAGTTATAAAATATACAACTAATGCAGAGAAAACAGAAAATAAAAATTGGTATAAAGATTTACACAATACAATTGAATATACAAAAGCAGATTTTAAAACAGAAAAACAATTATATGTAACAGGAGTAAATTGCAGTGAAGATAATGCACTACAAGATATGATATTTACGAAAAAAAGATTTGGCAAGACAAAAGGTGTTTTAGCATATCACGGATTTCAATCTTTTAAAGAGGGCGAAGTAACTGCAGAGCAAGCACACGAAATTGGTGTTAAACTTGCAGAGGAACTTTGGGGCGATAAATATGAGGTCATAGTATCAACTCACTTAAATACAAAACACTATCATAATCATTACGTGCTAAATTCTGTTTCTTTTATAGATGGAAGAAAATATAGGAATACTAGAGAAAATTATGCTTTAATGAGGAAAATATCAGATGACCTATGCAGAGAATATAATTTAAGTGTAATAGAAGAAAAGCCTTGTGGTAAACACAAAATAGATTATACAAAATATTATACATCTTATATACAAAAATCAGACTATTATACCAATGCAAAAGATGATATTGATTATGCAATTTCACAAGCATATTCATATAAAAATTTTGAAAATATTTTAGAAGAAATGGGTTATACAATTACAATAAGAGCAAATAAGATTAGTGTATGCAGATCACCTTACAAAAGAAATATACGAATAGAAAGAAATTTTGGAGAAGAATATAGCATAAAAAATATTGAAGATAGAATATTAAATTCGCAAGTACCAAAAGTTCCATTTCTAGAGATAGAAACAAAATCAAAAAGATATTATACAAAACAGAAATACAATATTAATAAGAATAGAGGCAGTTTATACAAATTATATTTGTACTATTGCTATCTATTAAAAAAATTTCCTAACAATAGAAGAAAGATTAAAATGTCAGCAGAATGCGAAAAGATATAAAAAAGATGGATGTAATATCTAGTGAAATAAAGTTCCTTTGTAGAAACAATATAAAAACTACAGAGGAACTTTTTCTATATAAAAAAGAAACTATAGATAAAATGAATAAAAAAATGCATACAAGAACGATTTTAAGAAGAAAAAGGCAAAAAACTACTGATACAGAAGAAAGACAAAAGTTATGCAATGATATTCTAGATTTATCTAATAGTATTTTTGAATTAAAAAAGGAGGTGGGGTATTGCGAAGATATTGAAGAACGAACACAAAAGATGAAAGAGAATATAAAAGATATAGAAGAAAAGGAAAAAGAGATTAAAAAGGGAAAGGAGAAAATACAAAATGAACGCATCAGATTCAGCTGAAGAGCTTATAAAAATTTATTTAGATGGTGTAGGATTTACTTTAAGAATTGCAGGAGAGGGTTCAAAAAATCTTATTGCTTTTCTTATTGCAATGTCAAAAGATAATAGGCAAACAAAAGGCAAAACAAGACTTAACAATATGATAAAGACAGGTAAAGAACTAAAAATATTTACAATAAAAGCAGAAAATTTAAAAAAGTTTTCACAAGAGGCAAAAAAGTATGGAATTTTATATTGTGTTTTAGCAGATAAGAAAAATGAAAAAATTGACGGAATGGTAGATATTATGGTTAGACAAGAAGATGCATCAAAAGTTAATCGTATAGCAGAAAGATTTAATTTTGAAAAAGTAACCACTGCAACAATTAAACAAGAATCACAAGAAAATAATGTAGTAAAGGAAACACAAGAAAAGAGTAAAGATGAACAAATGGCAGATGAATTATTAGCAGAGCCAAAAGAACTAGAAGAAATAGAAAATAGTAGCGAAAATT
>CAOKMR010000121.1 GCA_948469815.1 uncultured Clostridiaceae bacterium
AAATAGAATATACAATCCTGTGGGTTGAAAACAAATTGAGAAGTCATTTATTAGAAATAGATAAGACTGCAAACGAAAGATTTAATTTACTAATGAAACAATTTGCAAAGAAAGAAAATATAACTGAAGAATTAAAAGCAAATAATCAATTAGAATGGGTTAGCTCCATGAATAATATTAAAAACCGTGTAGAAGAAATTATATTTAGAGAATTAATTTATGTTTAGAAAAGAGGTAAGTGTTATGAAAGAAAAGAAATTATATAATATAGATTTATCGGAGTTTAGCGACTTAATAGATAATATGAGAATTGAATTAAAAAGCAAAGATTTAGAATATAAAAAATTGACAGATGAATATTATAAAATTTTAAAAGATTTTCCCAACTTGCAATTAATTTTTGAAGAGCAACTTGAACTAGAACTAAGCAAAGAAGAATGTAAAATGCTACAAAAGTTAATATCAATTTATATTGATATATTAGGCTTTGAAGAAAAAGAATTATTTTTATTAGGTTGTAAAAATGCACGTTTATATAATAAAAATATTGAAATAATAAGAGATTAAAATTAACTTAAAATCACAAAAATTAAGAAGAGATTTTTTAAGAAATTTCTTCTTTTTTTGTGCAGTTTTTAAAACAAAATGAGCTAAATTTAAGCAAACTTTACTTGTTAGAATATTAAAAGCAAGCGACGCATTTATACTCCCGTATAAATACAAACCTAAAATTTCAAATTGAAATTTTTAAATGGGGAATTTCTTCCCCAAACCCCTTATAAAAATTTTATAAATTATGGAAGGAGAAACAATATTATGAGAAGAAGAACAATCAAAAAACAATTATGGTTAGATACAAATGAAAATAAATTATTGAAACAAAAAGCAAATAAATCTGGATTAACTGAATCCGAATTTTTAAGAAGTTGTATTAAAGGTTACAAAATAAAAGAACAACCTACAAAAGAAATTAGAGAATTTACAAGAGATATTTCTGGTATAGCAAATAATATAAACCAAATTGCAAGAGCAGTAAATGGGGCAAGATATATTAGAGATGAAGATTTAGAATATATAAAGAAAACCATTCCACAGTTCATTTTAGAATTTCAAAAGAAAGTATATTCAAGAGAATAGTAAAAGGAGGCTTAATATATGGCAGTTATGAAAATAAAAACAATCAAGAGTAGTTTACAAGCAGTTATAAATTATGGTAAAAATGGAGACAAAACTGATAATGGTATTTTAGTTTCAAGTGTAAATTGTTCTGTACAAACTGCTTACGAGGAAATGGCACTTACTAAAAAGTTCTTCCATAAAGAAAATAAGACCTTGGGTTATCATATAATTCAATCATTTAAGGGAAACGAAGTAACTCCAGAAAAAGCAAATCAAATTGGTAAGGGACTTGCTGAAGAATTGTGGGGCAATAACTATCAAGTAATCATCTGTACTCACATAAATAAAGAAAACGTGCATAATCATCTGATTTTAAATTCAGTTTCATTTATAGATGGCAAAAAATATCATAATAGTAATGAAGAAATTGCATTAATGAAAGATGTTTCAGATAGATTATGTTTAAAATATGGATTATCTATTGTGGAGACAGAAAAAGCTAAACAAGAAAAAGTCTTTAGAGATAAAATAATTGATAATTTTAATCGTAGCAATGAAAAAATGCAAAAGATAAGAAACGATATTGATGAGGCAATAAAATCCGTTAAAAAGTATTCTGACTTTAAATTTGTACTAAATGCTAAAGGTTATGAAATATATGATAAAGGAAAATACTTTACTGTAAAATCCCCCTACTTTTCAAGAAATATAAGATTGAAAAGAGCATTTGGAGAAAACTATTCTTTAAGTAGTATTAAAGAAAGAATTTATTATAAAAACAAAGAAAAATTGCCTATTGCTAATTTTAAAAAGAAGTATTATAGAAAAGTTTATAAAGGTCTAAAAATAAATAATTATTTGCTAAAAACAAGTTCTTTTTACAGATTATATGTTCATTATTTATATAAATTTGGAAAACTACCTGCTAAAAACGAATATAAAGAATTAACACCTGCATATTTTAAGCAGAAAAAAGAAAATACTAGAATATTTGAAGAACTAAACTTTTTAGCTAGGAATAATTTTAAATCTATACAAGAAATAAAAGATTATCAAACTGAATATGAAAATAAACTTCCAGAACTTAAAAGTCAAAGAGAAAACTTATGGAGAAAATATAATAAGAATACTGATGAAACCCAAAAAGTAGAAATTAAAACACAAATTAATTTACTATCTGAAAAGATAACAACGATTAATAATTATGCTAATATTTGCAATAGATGTACCACTAGGTTAGATAAATTTAGGAAAGAATATATTGAACAAGAACATGCTAAAGAAAAGGCACAAGAGCTTATAAAGGAAGATAAAAAGAAAAAAGCTAGAAATAGATAACTTCAACCTATATAAACAAGTAATACACCACAGTTTTCAATAGAAAACTGTGGTGCAAAATTCATACATAAATTCAGAAAAGAAAGTAGATTGGTTTGAAACTTTAACAACTATCTTGCAAATTCAGTTGGTATTTTGGTACCTTCTATTGTTTCTTCTTTTCCTCTTTCATCTATTATTTTTATTTTTCCAGTACCATTAGCTTCAAAAACTTTGCCATCTTGTCCTATATGTGTAACTGTATCATCTTCTATACAATATAGTCCTACTGAAGATGAAGCACCATGTCCACATCCTTCATCTAAACGTTTATATCCTTTCTGTCTGTTTACTATTGCAGTATTAAATTCATATTCATGTCCGCATATAGTTTCTAATCCTAATCCCTTGCATGGAGAATATGTATCAATTTTTCTATCCCATACTACAAAATTTAATTCTTCAGGTGGCAACTGAGTAGGTCTAATTCCGTAATCATTGCTTTGATTTAAACCTTTTACTAGATTAATATCTTTTGGTGGTCTAGAATGAACAAATAAAATTTTTCTTCCTTGAACTGTCTGTTGTTTCATAATGTATGAAGTTCTTAAAAATTCAAAAATATTTTTTTGTTCATCTTCATCTAAATCCATAAATGCTTGTAATGTCTTAGCTCCTCCGTTTTTAGAATGACACCAAATTCCAATATTCTCTATCATTCTATCAACATTTATATTATTATTTGAAATTGTTCGTTTAATATTTTCTTTAATTGATGTACACATTCTTCCAAGCTCTTCAGCCAATTCCATATCGCCCTCACCTGTTTCTTGATTATATTCATAAATACGTTTTTGACGATAACTTGCATTATAGCAATCATTAATATTATTAATGGTTTCAGGTGATAAATGCAATCTTAAAATATAATTTAGAGCATCAAACATCATTTTTTCATGATTCCCAAGAATAAAAGTGATATTTGATTCTGGTGTATTAACTTTTCTTCTCATTAAATCCTGTAAAATATCAATTCCATTAGGTCCTCTATCTATAACATCTCCTAATAGAACAAGACTATCTTCTGGTTTTATCATTTGAAGTGCTGTATCATATGGTTCTTTATATCCGTGTATATCACCTAATGCATAATGCTTTCCTATTTTAGGAGGTTCAGTTTCTTTGTCATAATTATCTGGATTTAATGAAGCTCTAAAATCTTCAGCTCTGTTTTGTCTAGAATTTTTACTTTCTTTTGATTCTTGATTCTTAGTTAATTCTGGAAAATCCTCAATAAATTCTTCGTAAGTAATTTCTCCATTTTCATATAATTCTAAAGCTTCCGTTAAGTTATCAAATAAGTCTTGTTTACGTCTAAAACCATCTTTAGTAATACTATATATATCATTTACTGGTTTACTATTATCTTTATAATTAAAACTTCCTACATAAATTCTAGATTCACTTTTATCTCTTTGAAATAAAGTTTTAAAAAAGAATTCTTTTATTTTATTTTGAAATTCACTTTCTCGCCCCTTATATTCATCAGGTGTACTTTCAGGAACTGTTCCCTTATCGGTATATAAAGTTATTGTTTTCTCTTCTCCTGTTATAAGACGAAATTTTAATTCGTATCTATCATAAATTGTTAGAATATCTGTTTTCTGCTTGCTTAATTGAAAACTATTCAAATCTATTTTTTCTTTATCTATTCCATTAAACATATGAAACACCTCTCTTTATTATTAATCTCATTTTACCCCATATATATATTGTACTACATTTCTTGTCAAAAGTCAAAACTTGGATTCGCAAGTTCTAACATCTCTTTGTTTACTATTTATAAATTTAACGAAATTTATTGACTTTTCAAATTTTTAATAGTACAATAAGTTTGACAGTAAAGAACAAAAGATGTATAATATA
>CAOKMR010000122.1 GCA_948469815.1 uncultured Clostridiaceae bacterium
AATGTATCAACTAATCTACTTTTAAATCTTTCTACATCATCTTTTATATGCACATTATATTTTTTCTCATAGCATTGCTTACATAAGTAAAGACTATTATTTGTTATTGTTGCATTACTTTCATCTACATATTGGTAGGCTTTACAACTGCATATTTCTTTTTTGCATTCTTCACAATATCCGTTGAACTTCCTTACTCTTGTTTTAGATGTTCTTATTTCTCTATGTGCTTTCATATCAACACCTTCTTTCTAAACTTGTATAGCTAATAGCTATACAACATTAATCAAAAAATGTCAAAGCCATAAAAAATAAACCCTGATACTTTAAAATCAAGGTTTATGTGTATTTTACTATAAAATATTGTTGCGAGGTTTAGTTCTAAGACATTTTAATTTGATACTTGGTACTCTTTTATGTCTGCATTTCTTTGTCGTCAAATATTATCCTTCCCCAACATCTCCACCTTCACGAATAAGAATATATGGTCTGCTATAATCATCAGCAACATATCTATATTTTATTTCTTTAGTTATCTTTTTTCCATTAATAGTTATGCTTAGTTTTAAATTATTATCTAATTTATTTTTATAAGTTAATTTACATATTTCTCCATTTTCAGGTAAATTCCCATTATATACATTATTTCCATTTATACTTATAGAAACTGATAATTGTTTATTTGCATTTTCTAAATCTGCTAATTTTAACATATATTCTTTATCTGTGAATATATCAAGATATATATTATCTGCAACAGTTATTGTTACTATTGTTCCTTTCTCTACTGTTGCTCCTTCATAATCTACTTCAATTACAGCATTATTTTGATAGCTCCAATCTTCCTTTTTTATTATTTTATATTTAATTCCATGTTTATCTAATTCTTTTATATAGTTTTCTAATTGTTCTCCATAAGAATGCATTGGAATAAACACCATATTATTATCTTTACTTGATGTACTATTATTAGACGGTGTAGATGTCTGTGTACTTGAATTGCTATTAGTAACAGATGAGTGTGTACTATTATTTTCAATGTTTTCTATCGATTTATTAAATTCTTCGTTAGTAATCTGTAGTCCACTATCTTCAAATGCAAGTGTTATTCCATCTACCTCTGCTACAGTAAGTGTTTTATTTCCATTTGATATTGTTGCACCATCTTTAAATAATTCCATAAATGGCTCTATTATATCTCCTGTTTCATTAAGTTTGCCATTGTTATATCCTACTTTTGCATTTGAAAAATCAAATATAATATGATTTTCAGTCTGATTATAGGTTCCTTTTATATATGTTTCATATTTATTTTCACCCATATTTATATTAAGAACAAACTTAAACTCACCATTATTAAATACTAAATATAATTCAGTTATACCTGCTTGTTTATAGAAATCTTCAATACCAGTTGCTACATATTTTGTATTTTGCTTTAGCTTTATTTGATTGTTATTTGTTTCTATACTATTTTGTTCATTACTTTTAAATGTAATTGTTTTTCCTGTATTATCTATTGCAATAAGTGTTTTACCTTCATCTGATATATTTACACCATTATTTAATATGTTTGACCAAGTATCTACTATTGATTTATATTCTGCTGTTACTTCTTCTTCATTTTCATTAACGCCAATTTTAGCATTAGAAAAATCAAATACAATGTGATTTCCATTTTGACTATAAGTTCCTTTTATAAACATATCATATGCATCTCCACCAAAATTGGCGTCAAAATGTAATTTAAAAGTAGTATTATTAAATATTAAATATAGATAACTAAAACCCATTTCAATATCTTCATTAACATTATATCCAGTTGATATATATTTCGTATTTTCTTTTATAATATCACTTTGTTGTATATTATTAGTTATTTGATTAGTATTTGAATTTTTAACATTACTATTTTTTCTATTGCTTATAAATATTATTGTTCCAATAATCGCGACTATAACAATAATTCCTAATACAACAAAAATTATTTTTTTGCTTATCTTATTAGATTTTGGCTGGATTTCATCAAATTCTTCTATTATATTTTCATTCCTTATTAAATTATCTGAACTCTTATAATCTTCTATACCTAATATTTTTTTCTTTTCATTTTCAAATTCTTCTTGTGTTAGAATTCCATTATCTCTATACTTCTGTATTTTTTCTAAATCATCTATTCTACTCATAACATTATCCTTTTTTATTATATTTACACATCTTTCGGTCTAGTATTCCATTCATTATTATCTAAAAATGTTTGAATTACTGGATAAATATTTCCATTTTTATAATCTTCTATATAACTATATGGTGATGATCCAAGAGTTTCTATTGTGTATGTACTACTATAAGGTAAATAAGTAAATTTACCATCTGTTGATACCTCTTGTAGAATAACTAAATAATCTGATTTAACTAATCCTCCAAAAGAATTTTGAGCTTCTACTGATACATATACTAAACATCTACCATAATTATCTTCATCAACTTTTTCTGATTTTCCCCATATAGCTGTTGACGGTGCTTTTAATTGATTTGATATTAAAGTTTGTGCACAACGAATAACTGTATCATTAGATGCTGGACAATACTTATAGCCTTTTTCTTTTCTTTCTTGTTGCTTATCTTTCCATTTTTGTGATATTCCCCATATTCTAATTGTATCTCCTTTTTTTACAATATCTCCTTCTTGTATTCTTGAATAATCTCTTGTTATTGATTGTACTATTGAATCTGAATTTGTACCATCTAAATCTGAAGGAGTGTCACTACATCTTTCAACCTTTAGTTCTAATTTTGATAATTCTTCTTCAGCTTCAGCCATAGTTTTACCTATTACCTTAGGCAAAACTACTTCTTTACTTTTTTCTATTTCTTGTTTCTTATTTTCATTTATACTTGAAACTATACTTGTAATTCCTGCTATGCTTAATATTATTATCATAACTATTGTAAATGTTATAGCAAAAATCTTAAAATTTTTTTTCTTTGATAATTTCTTTTCTTTATTTATTTTTTCTACATAGTTTTTTACTATATTTTCATTACTATTTTGAACTTCATCTTTTATTTTATCATTTTGACTTTTACTTTCATTTTGTTCTGTTCCTAATACTTTCTTTTTTTCTATTTCAAATTCCTGCTCTGATAATATTCCATCTTCCTTTAATTTGAGTAATTTATCTAAATCATCATATTTATTCATATCATTATACCTTCTCTCATACTATTTAGAATTAACTACTGTTTTTACAAGTTCTATAATCATATCTCTTTCGTTAGTATGTGCTAAAATAAATCTATTTGCATATCCATCGTTTGTTGTGATTTCCAAACCACCTGCATTCATTCTTATCTTTTTTCCTTCTATTGAGGTAATTTGTGAAAATTTAATTTCTACATTTTTATTGCCTGCTGCTAATGCTACACCTAAAAGACCTGTTGTTAGATATGACTTTCCAGTTGTTTTTTTATTAAACATAATTCTTTTATTAGTTAATGTTAAAAATCCATTTACTGCTGTTGAACCAACCCCAGTAAGTGTTGTAGCTTCATATTGATATATTACCTTTTCTCCTTCTAAAAGTTTTATTGGAAGTTTTGATTGTATTAAAGGGAAATCTCCTTTAATTTCTAAGTCATTACTACTATTATTAGTAACAATAGTAGTATTTGTATTATAATTTTCTCCAGACAATACTCTAGCTTTTTCCTGATTAAATTCTTCTTCTGTTAATACTCCATTTTCTTTTAATTTTTGTAATCTTTCTAAATCCTCGAATTTTCCCACTTTTTTTCCTACCTCTCTTTCTAAATTATAATATTATGCTTGATAATACCCCATATTTCTACACAATATTACATTTCTGTAAAAATTATAACACTAACTAATATTTTTTACAATACATACGACTATATTTTATTAGTTTATATTCTAGTACTTATACTTATTGAATATATAATTTATAATGCTAGGAGGAAAACTATGGATAATAGAAGTTTTAAGATGGATAATCTAAAAAAATTAAGGGAAAAGAAAAAGATGACACAAACTAGATTATCTGTTGAAATAGAAGTGTCTCAGGAGATTATATCTCATTATGAAGTAGGGGAGAGTAAACTGAATATTGACAATTTAATTAAAATAGCTGACTTCTTCCATTGTTCTACTGATTATTTACTTAACAGGACAAATAATCCTACAATACCTAAAAATTTAGATAATAACGATAACAATGATATTTTATATAAATATAATTCTTTATCTGATGAGAACAAAAAACATTTAACTTGCTTCTTAGATTATTTATACAACAAATAAGAGTAAGCTCCCAACTTACTCTTATTAC
>CAOKMR010000123.1 GCA_948469815.1 uncultured Clostridiaceae bacterium
AAAAAATATGTAGACAAATATTTTATTTTTTGCCTACATTAATTTTACACTTACCTCAATACTTTTATATAAAAAATACACCGAAGTGTACGCACTCTGCATATCCTCTGCAATTTTTTCTTCTTCACAGAGTATTAAAAAGCTTGTCTTTCTATATGTTCCCAGGAAAGCCTCTGCTTTCCTTATCCTGCCCTTAAATTTTTCTAAAATTTAAGGGTAACTAAAAAAGAGAAGTATCTTGTAAAAAATACTCCTCCAACTAAAACTATATAAGTTACTCATATATAAGTGAGATCTAAAATCTCAAATTAGATTAATCTATACTATATATTATATTAAAATTTTTAAAATATATGCAAAAAGAGTAAAGTTTTGAACCTTTACTCTTAAATCAACCTTATATATTTCTATATAAGTAAGCTCCACCTTACGTGGAAAATATTTATTAATTTAATTATACCATAATTTTAGGCAATGTCAAGATTTTTTAAAAGTCTTTTCTCTAGTCTTATCATAAATTCAGGTGTCATTTTTCCTATTTTATAAATTAAACGAGATTTGTCTATACAAGAGATTTGTTCTGCTTTTGCTTTAGATGGTAATTTATTTAGTTTTCCTTCTTCTAAGTCTGTTTCCAAAATCTTTTCGTGTGTATCACATAACCTATTAGAACTAGAAATTGGTATTACAATAACTGTACTTGATACACTATTTTTATATGAATCTTGCATAATAATTCCCATGTGTGTATTACACAATTCTTTTCCTATATTTTGACCAAATTCTATTAAATATATTTCTCCTTTTCTTGGTCTTATAGGGTGGAAATTATTTTTTCTGTTTTTCTCAAATTGTTCAGATTTATCATTTAAATCAAACTTATATATAAACCAATCAAAAAGCTTTTTAAAATTTTTTCTATTTATATATTTAGTAACATTTTTTATAACATAATCTAACATATTTTAAGTATTTTTCCTCCACTCTTTTTTCATTTCATTTTCTTCTCTTTCATCTATTTCTTCTTGTTCAACATCAATCAAATAAATTTTATCATTAAAAGACCCCTTTTTATTATTTTTAATTTTTCTAGCATTTTCTATATCTTCTATTGATATATTCCTATCCTTCATTATAGCAAAAATAACTTCCATTAAATCAGCAAGTTCTTCTATTGAATGTTCTTCTATAAATTCATGTGCTTCTTCAAATAATTTTTTATCTAATTCTTCTAAATACTCATCATCATTTAATATTTTATAATTACAATTTCTTCCTTCCATAGAGTTAATATTTTCTGGTATTCTATCTCTTACTAATTTATTATAAATATATTTCACCTTTACTTCCTCCAATTTAATTATGTATGTATAATAAAACAAATGTTTTTAAAAGTCAATAGAATTTTCAAAATTTCAGGATTTTCTATTTTTAAATTTTACATAAGATTTTGCAAAAACATTGCAAAATTCTGCAGTATACTTTTAAAAATTAACTTGTTATACTTTTCTTATAAATACATTTTTCTTATTGGAGGTATGAAAATGTGTAGTAATTATTCTCAGAAATATTATAAATCTATGTTCAAAAATTATCCTGATGTTGTGAATGTTAAAGAACTTCAATCAATGTTAGGTGGTATTAGTAAAAAATTAGCTTATCATCTATTACAGAATAATATTATAAAATCCATTAAAATTGGTCGACAATATAAAATTGCAAAAGCTGATGTAATTTTATATCTTACTGAAAAAAATTGCTCATAACTAGATTTTTGATTAAATCTGTGCTATTATAATTCCAATATTATAAATAGTAGGTAAATTCAATTCTGTTATGAACGAAAGGAGTTATTTATGCAAAATATAACAGAAAACCTACGTAAAACAAATATAACTGTTAGTTTACATGAAAAAAATAATATATACCAAGCAGTAATTAATTATAAAGATGATAACAATAAACGAAAACAAAAATGGATTTCAACTAGAATAAAAGTTGCTCGTGGTAATAAAAGGCAAGCTTTACAAAAAGCTGAAGAATATAGAGAGCAATTTGAAAAATCTTTTAATTTACAAGAACGTATTAAAAAAGAAAATGATGAACAATCTAAAAAGTATATGTTATTTAGAGAAAAATTGCATATAATGGATTCTCGTAAATATTATGATGAAAATATTCTTTATTTTGACTATCTAAAATTATGGATTGAGAAAGTAAAAAGTAATCTTGAATTAACTACTTATACATCTCATTTACAAATAATTAATTCTAGGATTAAAAATTATTTTGCTTTAAATCCTATTAAGCTATTAGAACTTGAACCTATACATATACAAAATTTTTATGATATTTTATTAGCTGATGGACTAAAACCTACTACCGTTATTCGTTATCATGCTATTATTAGAAAATCACTTGATTATGCTTTTAAAAATGATTTAATTGTTAATAATCCTGCTGACAAGGTCAAACGACCTAAGAAAAATATTTTTGTTGGTTCATTTTATTCTGAAAATGAATTGAATACACTTTTTGAAAAATCTAAAAATGATCCACTTCATTTAGTTATTTTACTTACAGCTTTTTATGGCTTAAGAAGAAGTGAAGTTTTAGGCTTAAAATGGTCTGCTATTGATTTTCAAAATAAGACAATTACAATTAAACACACTATTGTAGAAGTTAAAATAAATGGTACAAATAGAATTTTAGGCAAAGATAGAACTAAAACAAATGCTAGTCATAGAACTTTGCCATTAACTGATGAAATTATAGTTGCCTTAGAAACGGCTAAAAATCAACAGAAATATTATAAAAGAAAATTCAAGAAAAGCTATAATACTACATATCAAGAATACGTTTGCTTAAATACTGACGGTTCTATAATAAAACCTGATTATGTTACAAGGCATTTTCCTTTGCTCTTAAAAAATAGTGGTTTAAGGCATATTCGTTTCCACGATTTAAGACATTCTTGTGCTAGTTTATTATTAGCAAAAAATATATCTATGAAAGCTATTCAAGAATGGCTTGGTCATTCTGATTTTTCTACTACTGCTAATGTATATGCTCATTTAGATATAAATTCTAAATTACTATCTGCTGAAGCTATATCTTCTGCTTTTAGTTTTAAGAATTAAAAAATCTAGCTTAGCATTTTTTCTAAACTAGATTTACTTATTTACAATTTTTCATAATTTTATTTATATTTAATTAAAATTTTACTTTGGTTAGATTTTAGTTAGATATATAAAATAAATTATCTAACGTTTAATCTATCTATCCTCACAGTAGAAATAATTTCAGAGTTATTTAAGGTTAAGCACTGCTACACACTCCACATGTGTTGTTTCTCTCTGGTTGCAGTATTATTTGAATGTTGTTTATCGCTCATAGCAGTAAATCTATCTTTGCAATTTATTTCTGTTCCATTTTTACAAATAAATCTTATTGTATATGGATTTATTGTTCCATCTTCTAATGTTTATCCTATTACTACTTTATTCATTAAACATTCAAATATATCTTTATCAAATTTCGGCATTATATCTATATTTTTAAATAAACTTTTAAACTTGTTTAATCGCTGTTTAACACTTTCTGTTCTGTTTGTTTCTTTTAGTAAACTCTCTATTTTTTGTTCTATATTTAATAATTCTACATTTAAGTTATCAAATTTTTCTGTATATTGTTCTTTATTGATTTTACCTTCTAAATTTAACTCTAATAAATTAGCAAGTTTTTTGTTTATTTTTTCTTTGTCTTTTTCTAGTTTTGTTACTATTGTTTCTGTAGTATTTTCTTTTAAGATATTTTCTATTTTTTCTAAAAAGTTTTCTACTACTTTTCTATTGTCATTACAGAGTATTCTATATCCTTGTACAAAACAATCTTCTAGTATTTCTTCTGGAATTGCTTTACAATGTGGGCATTCTTCTTTTCCATGTTTTGCTCTTTTTATACATTGCCATACTGGTTTTGCACAGTTTCTATTTGCATTCCAATTTCTTCTTGTTAGTAAACTGCCACAAAATCCACAATATAATTTGCTACTAAAAGCATACTTTTTGCTATAGTTATCATTTCTTCTTCCTGTTTCTCTGTTACCTACTCTTTTTGTTCTAATTTTTTTAACTCTATCAAATAACTCTTTACTTATAATTGGCTCGTGATGTTCTTTTAAATAATGCTTATCTGCTTCTCCTAAATTACTTAATCTTTTATGTGATATTGGATCTATTGTAAATGTTTT
>CAOKMR010000124.1 GCA_948469815.1 uncultured Clostridiaceae bacterium
GCAATACTATGCATTTTTTCTATTAGTTCATCTTGGTTGATGTATCCAATTACTTGATGGCCTCCATATCCACCCATTCGCACATACCTATTTCTGAAAATATAAAAGCTTGTACCATATATTGTTTTGTCTACAAATCTGTATTGGCTAAATACATCTAACGGATTATTTTGTATTGGTGTTCCTGTAAGTAGCATTTTATATTTTGCTATATCTCCAAGTTTGTGCATTGCTTTACTCTGTGCTGCAGTATGATTCTTTATTCTCTGTGATTCATCACATATAATCATATCTGGACACCATTCTTTTAGGTCATCAAACATTCTCCAAGTTGATTCATAGTTAATAACTGCTACTTTTAATCCTTTTCCAAATACAAGTTCTTTTAATTTCTGCTTTCTTTTGTTCATAGTTCCTTCTAGTGTTATAACAGTATTTTCAAAATCTGCATATTGCTCTATTTCTTTTTCCCATACAGGTACTACCGATGCTGGGCAAACAACAAGAACTTTCTTTATTTTTTCGTTTAAGTAAGCTCTACCCATTACTGCTATAGTTGTTAATGTTTTTCCTGTACCCATATCCATTAATAATACTGCTCCTGACATAAGTGGCCTCCTATTTTATTTCCTTAAATATATCTTTTAAGTCTTTCTTATCTATACCCATTGCCATAAATGATGCCATAAGTCCTAAAGATAATTTTTCGTTTAATTTTCTTTCCATTTCATCTAATTCTTTGGCTACTCTTTGTGTTACATTTCCTAATACAGTTAAGTCTATTATCAATTTTTCTTTGTTATCAAATTCAATTTCAAATGTAACCTCTGGTTTTATTCCTATGTGTTCCTGTGCTTTTATACTTTTGATTTCTCTATTACCCCTTAAATTCATTATTTTTTCCATATACTTTTTACTCCTTTTTAAATAAATTCATTAACTTACAAGCTATATTATAGCCTTTTATCTGGTGTTGGTATGGTTTTACTTTTATTGGCATTGGCTCTATTTCTACAGATTCACTTGCCATTTTTTCTTTTGTTGCTTCCATAATGTGTTCGTATTGTTTATTCCCATAGTCAATTATTTCTTTTCCTACTACACATCCAATTTTCTCTAGTCTAGTAATATTATCTTTAGTACATGGAACTATCCAAGCTTTTCTTTCTTTTTTCCACTTTGGATCAAACAATTTGCTTTTTATAAAATCTTTATATTGGTAGCTGTCCGTTAATACTATTTGTCCATCTTCAAATGATGCTATCATCTATACTATTCCTTGTATAAATTTTCATAGTATTCTTTAGCTTCTTGATATGTAGCAAAGTATTCTCCTTTTATCCAAGTTTTATCTTTTAGCAATTTTGTTGTTACTACATATGGATTCATTGAGTTATTTTTTATAAAAATTATTGTTTTTCCAAGCTTTACATCGCAATTCATTAGCTCACATGTTCCGAAATTTGGATTTTCAAATTCCATCTAGTTTTCCTCCTTTTGCAAAAATTGAGCCTTTACAAATGGCTTTGATTTGTGTTATAATGTGTACAATTAATTATTTAATTAAGTGCAAAGTAAAACAATTTATGTTCCTGATATACAATTTATTGTTCTGCTTTGTTCTTTTTTATTGTCTATATATTGATAGAACAGTTTTGGTGATATGTAATAAGTCCATTTTGAACTTAACTTTACTGCGGATCCAAATGGAAATCTATTATTTCTTAATCCTATTCTTACAAATTGCTCTGATGTTCCCATTAGATTAGCTGCTTTTTTTATTGTTACTTTCTTTTCATCTGCATCCATTATTTCCTCCTTTCTTGTATTTCTTTTGTAAAGAGTTGATGTTTTACTTATTTCTTTTGTATTTAATTGTAAAAAAATAAGCCTATCTATCCAACAGTTTCATTTCTGGGAAGATATTCTCGACCTTTTCTTCAAGTATTTTTGCTATCTTTCTTTTCTTATTGGTTGGAACATCTATATCCTTATTTTCCATATACGAAACTGCTTGTTGTGTTACTTTTAATCTTTTGGCTAATTCTTTTTGGCTTATATTCTTTTTCTTTCGTATATTCTGAATATTATTATACATATTTCCCACCCTTCCATTTGTACACATTTCTTTTGTACAAACAGTATTATATAGTCATTTGTTTTGTATGTCAATACTTTTTAACAAATTTCTTTTGTAAAACCACTTGACTTGTACAAATTATTTTTGTATAATAGTTTTAAAGGAGTTGATATACTTATGAAAAATAGGTTATATGATTTAAGAACTGAACGAAATCTTTTACAAGAAGATCTAGCTAAACAAATCAACTATTCACAACAAATTATTAGCCATTATGAAAGTGGAAAAAATCAAAAAGTTAGTATAGAATTTGAAAATGCAATATGTGATTATTTTGGTTGTTCACTAGATTATTTGAGATGTCGTTCTGATATAAGGAACGAGCAAAAATATGATGACACTTTAAAAAAGGTCGCAGGAATGATTGAGGAATTTTACAAAGGAAACGGAAATGAAAAAAGACAAGACCTTACAGATGAAGAACTTGCCTCTTTTCTTGAGTTTATCTCACAATTTAAAGATTTGCTCCAAAAGTTTCCGAAGTAGTATTATTTATTGGAATTACCCTTTAAGTATTCCTTTATAAATATTAATACTGCTCTTAACTCGATATCGTTTTCTTGCAAAAATTTGCGTAATTTGTCAAAATTCGACATTTTGGTTACCCCTTTTTTTAGCAATTTGACTACAATTACTACTTCGTTTATTACAATATATAAAAGGATATTATTGCTATTTTTATTATTTCTTATATAATTATACCACTTTATGTTAACTTTTGCAAATTATGGAATTAGTTTGGTATTTTCTCGTTCCTAATAAAGGAGGAGATTATGCGAAATCCTAATGGTTTTGGATGTGTATATAAGGCTCCTGGTAACAGACGAAAACCTTATATTGCACGAATAACGATAGGTTGGAATGATGAGACTGGTAGGCAACAATTTAAAAATATTGGTAGCTATGTTACTTATAAAGAAGCTATGGCTGCTCTTACAGACTACAATGCTGACCCTTATGATATTGATGCAAGTAGAATTACTTTTGCTGAATTATATGATAAGTGGTCAAATAATAAATTTCCTAAAATAAGCAATTCAATGATGCTTAGTTATAAAAATGCTTTTAAGGCTTGTAAAGAGATTCACGATTTACCTTTTATAACAATTAAAAAGCATCAAATCCAAACAGTTATTACTAATAGTGATAAAACTTTTAGTGGTAAGGAGCGTATGAAAATGCTTATTAGTCAGATGTCTGACTATGCTATGGAAAGTGATATTATCAAGAAAAATTATTGTAAGTGTGAAATTGATTTAGGCGATAAGCCTGATAAGTCTATTATCAGAATTCCTTTTACAGAAGATGAAATCAAAACCTTATATAAATCATTACATGTGTATCGTTATACTGACACTATTTTAATGATGATATTCTCTGGTGTTAGACCTAGTGAATTACTGTTGGTTGAAACTGAAAATGTACATTTAGATGAAAACTACTTTA
This sequence comes from uncultured Clostridiaceae bacterium, assembly GCA_948469815.1. GTDB lineage: Bacteria > Bacillota > Clostridia > TANB77 > CAG-508 > CAKPSH01. Next base: position 3,587 of record CAOKMR010000124.1, read on the forward strand.
TTTGTGGTATTAAGAATAGTAGTAGTAAAAATAGAAAAGTTCCTATCAGTAGCTTTGTAAGACCATTCTTTGAAAAATATTATAATGAGGCAATTGCTTCTGGATCCAAATGGTTGATTCAAAATACTGAAGGACAACAAATGAAATATAGTAATTATAATCGTGATAAATTCCATAAGATTATGGAACGATTAGAATTAGAACATCGACCTCATGATGGTCGACACACTTTTGCAAGTATGATGGATAAAATTGAAGCTAATAAGCTTTGTACTCAATTAATTATGGGCCACTCGCCTAGAGTATTAATTGATAATGTATATGTCCATAAATCTGTAGAAGAATTGCAAACTGAAATTGACAAGTTAGAATTATTATTTAATTTAGATGAAATGTTATCTCTTATAGATGCTGCATACTGGAGAAATGAATATCAATTTTTGAACTTTGCTCCACCTCCAGAAATCGCCCACATAAGTGCATAAAATTTCTCTAAATAACTAAACCGTGCTACCGCTAATATACCCATAATATACAAAAACGCCTACAACCCTTTATTTTAGGCGGTAGGCACGAGTTT
>CAOKMR010000125.1 GCA_948469815.1 uncultured Clostridiaceae bacterium
ATTATGTGTCTATAATTTTATGTCTACAACGTGCATTTAATTATACAATATTCAATAATTTTCTTTTTATAATTTCAATTTATTAATTATTCTTCATCTTCTATATCAATATGCAAGTTCAAATCTTCTTCAGTAGGTAATTTTTCTAATATATCTTTAGGAATATATTTTTCTATTTCAAAAGAGGATACACCAATTGGAACATTAATTGATTTTAAAGAATAATCTACAGTTAATCTGTCTTTATCCTTACATAATACTAAACCTATTGTTGGATTATCTTGCTCTTTTTTCAAAATTTCATCAACTGCTGTAACATAAAAGCCTATTTGTCCTGCATATTCTGGTTTAAAACTATTGGCTTTTAGTTCAACAACAACATATCTTCTAAGTTCTAAATGGTAAAATAGTAGGTCAATGAAAAATTCTTGTCCACCAACATTTATTTTATATTGATTGCCGACAAAGCTAAATCCCTTTCCAAGTTCTATTAAAACATCTCTAATTTTATTTATCATTGCATTTTCTAATTCTTTTTCTTTATATTCATTCTGTAAAGATAAGAAATCAAATATATATGGATCTTTTATTGTGTAATTTACTAAATCACTATCTAATGCTGGTAGTGTATTCTCGAAATTGTTATTTGATGCACCAATTCTCAAATGATATCCATTATCTATTTGAATAGAAAGCATATTTCTGCCCCAACCATTTTTTAAAATTCCTTCTATATATACTTTTCTTACTTCTTTATCTTTCACTTTTTCCATAAGAACAATATTGTGTCCCCAAGGAACTTGTGCAACAAGTTGTTGCACTTCTTCATCATCTTTATATTCTAAATAAAATTTTTTCATATATTTTAGGTTTCTTACTGAAAACCCTGTTGAATTTGGAAATTCTATTTTTAAATCTCTTGAAACTTCATCTATAAATTTATTTCCATACTCATAATTATCATTTAAGATTTTTCCTAATCTAAAATACATTGAAATTAAATTAATATTACTTTCAATTGCAACTTTATATTGTGTTTTTTGAATTTCTTCTTTTATATTATTAATTATCTCTTTAAAGTCTTTATCTAGCATATTATTTTCGCTCATTACTAAAACCTCCAAATTTGCCAACGCCATTGGCAAATTTCATTTATTCTTTATTTCTCGCTCTACTCTTATAAACATTTTCTTGATTTTTACAGCTAAATGTATCATATTCAGTTTTTGGGTTTGGTGCTGTAAATGCTTTGCCACAATGTTTACAAAGTTTCAAATATTTCTTTTCTTCTATTGCAAACAATTTAAAATCTTCATCTATGTATTCTTTTAAACTTCTTATATGTATTGTAATTCCATTATACTCCAAGTTAGTTCTAATATGGTTTGATTCTAGCTTTTCAATTAAAGAATAATCTATATGTTCGCCATCTTCTTTTTTCAGTTCCTTTAATATGTTATATAAAATCTGTGCATAATTTACTATCATATCGACTTGCTCATAATATTTTTCATTTTTATAGTATAACTCGTTCAAATCTGGAGTAATAAATTTCTCCATACTATGCTGACAAATAAAGCTATTGCTTTTTTCTATTAATTCTTTTATTTCTTCTTTACTTGCTGTTGGAAAGAATATTTTAAAATAGTCTAATATCTCCATTGTATTAAAGCAATCATAATATGCTTTACCTGTTACGTTATTAAATTCTTTTAGCAATACCTTTTTATCTAATGTATAATATCTATTTACTGGTAAATTATGAATTAATCCTAAAAGTCCATATTTATTTACATAGTCAAGTAATAAGCTCTCTGTTTCTTCTTCATTTTCTAAAGATAGTTTTCCTAAATTTATAAAATCTATTAATGGTTTATCATTTTCTTCATAATCATCAAAACTAATTACAGAATAGTTTGAATATCTAGTATTTGAAACTTTTGGAACAACATATTTAATATTGTTTATAATTTCTATTTTATATTCTTCAAACTTTGGTAATGATTGATTATTAAAGCCATACTCTAAATCAAATCTCATCTTTTTTCTCCAATCTTAAAATTTTTTCAAAAATTTTATAGTAATATATTGACATCTATAAAATATTACAGTATAATCTTAATGTAATACTTTATTATTGCAAAAGTATTAACAACTATTTTAAATATAAATTAATACTTTCTTTATAAGAATATATTACACTAAATACCTTTAATTGTCAATATTTATGAAGAAATATTACATATATTCTATAGGATAATTGTATCTAAAATAATGCAAGTAAAAAATATAAGTAAAAAGAAAGGAGGTCATCAAGATGGATAAAAAAGCAAAGATTTTACAAATGTACTTTGAAGAACATCAAATACAAAGTGTAATTGCTGAAAATGTTGGAGTTAAACAAAGTTATGTATCACAAGTAATAAAAAAAGATGAACGATATTTGGTAGAAAAAGAAGCTAGGCACAATGAGTCAATGATCAGAAAAGCTGAATACAACAAAGAATATTACAAAACTTATGAAAGACCTAAAAAAGAAGATAACTCTTATGAACAAATAAAAGCTATGCACGAACAGGCTTCAAGAGAATTATCATATAAAAACAATACTCTCTCTGATTATGATTTTCTACATTGGAATTTAAGTGCTTACCATAGAAATAAAAAAGGAAACATGAGTATAGATAGAAAATTAAATGTAGGCTGTGATGTTCCAAAATTAATAAATATGAATATCAAAGTACCTACTCAAAAGTACAAATATTGCCTTAGCAATTAGTAATCATTATTGAATATTAATCTTCAATAGTGATATTTTTTATAATCATTTTAAGGAAAGGAGGATTTTAAAGTTATGGGAAATATTAAAGAAAACTATGATCTAATGTTTACTTCATATCCAGATTTAGTAAACATTGTTCAATTAAAAGAAATGCTTGGTATTGGCATTACACTAGCTTATAGGTTAGTTAAAAATAAAACTATTCCTGCATTAAAAGTTGGGAGAGAATATAAAATACCAAAAAGAAATATTATTTGTTATTTAACAAATCAAAATTAAGCCATTGTCATTTATTTGATAATGGCTCTTATTTTATTACACAAATTAACTAGACTTAAATATAATTACATGGTATTATACAGACAATATCAATAGTAAGTTAAATTTAAGCTGTTATAGAAAAGGAAGGAGTAAAAAATGATAGATGTAACAGGTAGCTTACAAATTAAAAATAAAATATATCAAGCAGTTTTAAGTTATAAGCAAGATAACAAATGGAAAACAAAATGGGTTTCAACTAAAGTTCCAGCAGTAAAAGGAAATAAAAAACAAGCACAAGCAAAACTTGAAGAAATAAGATTACAATTTCAAGAAGAAATAAATAGTGATCATATTGAAGATGAAGAAATATTATTTATAGACTATATGAAAAAATGGTTAAAAATGATAAAGGCAAGTGTTGAAGAAACAACTTATAATGGTTATAAAGGTGTTGTAAATGGAAGATTATCAGATTATTTTAATGATAAGAAAATAACATTGCAAGATATTAAGCCAAAACATATTCAAGAATTTTATCAATATTTATTAGATGAAGGACTTTCTGGAAATACAGTCAAGCATTATCACGCAAATATAAGAAAGGCATTACAATATGCTATGAAAACAGATATTATTTTATCTAATCCTGCTGATAAAGTTGATCTACCAAAAATTGAAGAATATAAACCAAAATTTTATACAAGTGATGAGGTTAAAACATTATTAAATGAAGTTCTTGGTACAAAATTAGAAATTCCTGTAATGATAGATTGCTTTTATGGTTTTAGGCGAAGTGAAGTAATTGGGTTGAAATGGAGTGCTGTTGATTTTGAAAAAGACACTATTACAATTAATCATACTATTACACAATCAAATGGAAAACTGATTATAAGAGATAAAACGAAAACTAAATCTAGCAAAAGAACTTTACCACTAGAGCCTATTGTAAAATCTTTCTTGCTTGAATTAAAAGAAAAACAAGAAAAGAATAAAGAACTATGTGGAAACAGCTACAATCAAGATTATTTAGAATATATATGTGTAGATGATGGTGGTAATATTATTAGACCAGACTATGTAACAGAAACATTTTT
>CAOKMR010000126.1 GCA_948469815.1 uncultured Clostridiaceae bacterium
TTTTTAATTTTTCTAAAATTCTATCTCGTTTATCTTGAATTGTAGTGTAATGTTTGCCTACTATTGCAGCATATTCTCGCAATGTTTTATTTTCAAAAAATAATGCCTTTATTAGTTTATATTCTTCTTCAGTTAGTTGTAATAAAGCTATTCTTAATTTTTCTATTTCAATTTTTCTTTCAAAAGTAGCTTCTATATTATCTATTGGATTTGAAATTATATTTTTTAATGCTACTCCATTTTCAGATTCATGATCATAAGAAATTAAATTCATTTTTCTTGCAACTCGATCTAAATATTTTTGTCTTTGTTCTTCATACTCTATAATTTCATAATCTTTTTTTGATACTTCTAGTAAAATATCATCTAACTTAATAAATTTCTTTTTCTTATATGTACTGTATTTTTTTCGTTTCTCTTTTAGTTCTTTATATGTAATTTCTTCATAAATTCCTTTTTTTAATTTTATAAAACATTTTGCATTATCTTGCATTTCTCTTTCCTCCAATCAATTCGTTTTTGTGAATTGATTGGTAGGTGGGCTACGGCAATGTTTTTCTTTTAGAGCATAAAAAAAATCAAATATACAACGCATAATTGCACATTTGATTTGAAATAGGCACAAATATCTAATATTTACATTTTTTAATGTAAATACTTGTGAAATTACTTTTACATTTTTACTTGTACCCCTCCCCATATAAAAAACTCCTTTATAGAATAGTGCCTAAACAAAATTCTTAAAGGAGTTTTGAATAATTAAAAAATAAATCAATACTATAATCAAAGTCTAAAATATGTACTTGTAATTATCTTGTGTTTTCTCTATATCTTTTGAATCGCCTCCCTTTTAAGACTTTGATTAAGTTGCTTGCATTATATAGAATTTTACTTTTCTAATGTCAAAAAAGGGGGAATATGGCGAAAAAGGGCGAAAAAAGGCTAAATTTTCTTTTACTATTTTTTCCATTTTGTATTGTGTTTACATAATTTTTATGGTATAATGTTATCGAATTTATAATATAGACATTTGTAGGAGGGTTTCCAGATGCAGAAAGTCCTTATTGCTAATCCTAATGTTGAGCAAAGAATAAGGCTTTGTCAACAGCTTGCAAATGATAAAAGGTTAGAAGTAATAGAAACAGCTGATGGAAAAACTGCTTTAGAAAAATATCTTGATATTAAACCTAATGTATTAGTTTTAGATTCTTGCCTAAAAGATATAAATTGTATTGAAATAATTGATAGATTATCTACAAATATTGCAGATAAGAAAAATAACAACATTATATTAACAGCTCAAAAAGAAGAAAATTTGAACTTGTCTAATGCTGCTAGAATATACAAGGTAATCTATGATGATGAAAATTTTAATGACTTTTATAGTACAATTAACGAAATGTATCTTTTTGGAGAATATGAAGAATTAACTAACGAGGAACTCGATTTATTATTTTTGACATTAAAAATTCCTTTAAATTCAAATGGAACTAATTACATAAGAGAAGCTATTTTTGAATGCTACTACTACCCTGACTTACAGAAAAAATTGAAAGATATTTTTACTATAATTGGACAAAGACACAACAAGCCTAATTCGGCAATACGATCAAGTTTTAGAACTGCATTAGAACGATTAAATATGTATAGAGATACTATCAACTGCCCTATTATGCAATATTTTGATATTGAAGAAAATATAACCCCAAAAGATTTTTTAGAAATTGCAGTAATGTATTTACATCTACAAAAAGGAAAGAAGAAATAAGTTTTGTAAAAAACCTATTCCTTCTTTTTTAGTTTATGCGTTTTCTTTTAATTCTTTATACCCTTGCATTATATTGTCTATTTCCATATTGTTTATTGGCTCTGATACAAATGTATTCAAATTTCTTCCCATTAGATTATATGCTGTTTTCATATATTCATCACTAACATTATCACTTGTAATTATATTGAATATTGGCACATTATCTTTTAAACTTTCTTTTGATTTCCTCATTATTTCCATACTGTCCATATTGTCTAAATTCATTTTTGCAAAAACCATTTCTGGCTTTGATTCTATAATTTTATTATATGTTTCTTTTCCGTCTGTTGCTGTGTCTACTAATTCAACATAGTCTAAGCCTTTTATTGTATCTGCTATTTTATTTCTTATTTCCTCGTTATTATGAGCAATTAGAATTTTTATCTTTTTCATTCTATTCTCCTCTAATTCATACATAAATTCTACTGGATTTTGGTATAGTGCATTTCCTTTTTTCACATCTACACCATGTTCCGTTTTTATTATATCTCCATTCGCTATTAGCAAAGTATATTTATCTTCCATGTCCTTTTCTTGTCTAAAGTCTGTTTCTCCTATATTTCCAAAATTTCTAAATACATTTTTAGTTTTCTCAAATTCTGCATCTGTTATTGCAAATTCGTCTTTATTTTTCTCTGCTGTTTCTCGAAGTGGCATAAATTTAAAGAATTTCCATTTGCTAATATTATAATTGTTTAGGAATTCTCCTAGCTGCTCCATCTCATTTATGTTTTTCTTGCTAACTACTGTATTTATATTGACTTTTAAACTTTTTCCTTTAACATAGTCTAATATAGTTTTAACTTCTTCAAAATGATTTTTGCCTCTTCCTAATTCTTCATTAGTATCATCATTTATCGTATCTAATGACAATGTCAAAGAATCTAAATAATCTAAAATCTCTCTCATATTTTCATTTTGTGCTAATACCATTCCATTTGTTATTAGCTTGTTTTTTATACCATTTTCTTGTGATATTTTCAATAGTTCTTTTAAATTTGGATATAGTAGTGCTTCTCCCCCTGTCCAAGTAATGTTGTTTACCCCATCTTTAATCAAATTATTTAATATCTCTTTATTTTCTTCATAAGTAAGATCGTTAATACCTAAAAATCTGTGGCAATATTTACAATTTTGATTACATTTTGTTGTAATATTCCAACAAACTCTCTTTTTTTGCATTTTTAACATCTCTCTTTCTTTGAAATTGATACACAATTATTATATCTTGTAAGAATTTTCCTGTCTATTCTCAAATATTTAATCAGTATTAAATATTTTTTAATACAAAAAAAGAATACCCTTTGTTTTAAGGATATTCTGCCTATTTGCTTATATTCATTTATTACTTATTTTTTAAGTATTTTTTTATAAATTTCTTATCTACTTGTGTTAGCATATCTTTTATATACACTAAATTTATACTCAATTCTGGCAATTCTATTGGCAATTCAACTTCGTATAATTCTCCATTCTCTAATTGTTTCTTGACAGCTTCTTTCATTACATAAGCTATTCCTAGTCCATTCATTACTGCTTCTACTCTTATTTCTGTTGTATCACATTTCATATTAGGTTTAATTTTTACTTTGTGTTCTTTTAGAATCTTGAATAGATTTTTAGTAGAAATTGTATTGTCAAAATTTAATATATATCGTAAATCTTCTAATTCTTTTACATTTTCAATTTTCAATGGCTCTTTTGCAACAAATATATTGTTTACTTTTTTTAATTCTTCAATTACAAACTCATCTGTTTCTGTTGGTATAACATCTGTTATTACAAAACCAAGTTTGTGATTTTTTAACATCTCAAACATTTCACTTGGATTTGCACCACAAGTTAACTCAATATTTAAGTTTGGAAAATCATTTTTGGCTTTTTTGATATATTCCATTAAGTAATAATTAGTCAAGTGAGATTGACACCCTAAATTTATAGTACCATTAGCTAAATCATTTTTTTCTTTTATTACTTTTTCGGCAAAATCAAAGGAAGAAATACTTTTATTAACCATTTCAAATAATTCTTTTCCCTTTTCTGTTAGCTTTACTCCATTTTTTTCTCTATAAAATAGTTTCACATCTAATTGATTTTCTAAATTGCTTATCTGTGTACTAATATTAGCTGGAGTCTGATCTAATTTATTTCCTGCATCTGCATAGCTTTTAGAACTTGCAACTACACAAAATATCTTATACAAATTATAATTTACATTAGACATAGTAGCACCTCTCAATCGCTATTATTATATCATATTATGTAAATAAAGTAAAGAGTT
>CAOKMR010000127.1 GCA_948469815.1 uncultured Clostridiaceae bacterium
CTTATCGAATAGGTGGCAATAGGAACAAAATGACGATTATACAATTTACAGAAAAATATAATATCGAATTAAAAAACTATTTTGAAAAGGTTTTTAAAGAAAACGGAAGGGAATTTGCTCCCCATGACAAAGATTCGGACATACTAAATATAACAGATAATTATATGCTAAACGGTAATTTTTGGTGTTTGATTGACTCCCGAAATAATATCTGTGGTACAATAGCACTTCGAAAACTTAAAGACTGCTATGAAATCCGTCGTTTTTTTGTGCTAAGAAAATACCAAGGGTATGGTTATGGTAGTAACTTATTAAATATTGCAATAAACTACGCAATAGATAGCAGGTTTTTATTGGTTAAAGCTGCAACTTTAAATAATTGTTATATTTCACAACATTTATTTCACAAAATGGGTTTTACACGAACAGAGCGATATAATAATAGCAGTGCCGATATTTTTTTCCAATTTGAATTAACAAGGGAAAATATCTATAATTACCATTTAAATTATTTGAAACACAAATTTGAATCTTCTTTAATATTAAATCCAACTGAAAATATTCCTTTTTATTTTAGTTCATCTAAAACAGATTTTTTTATTGGTCTTTATGTAAGTGAATGCTTTAAAGATGTAAATGATAAAGTCATTTTTGCAGGAAGAAATGATTACATCAAGTTCTTTAATTATATAAAAAAAGAATGGAAAAAAGAACTATGTGCTGATGATGTTGATTTAAAAACATTATCTGGTTTAAATGCGCACTTGATTTTTTTCCTTTGCATTCTAAAACCCAATGATAAAGTCATGGTTTTACCAGAAGTATGTGGTGGACATTTTGCAACGGAAGAAATATTAAAAAATATAGGTGCTCATACTTATCAAATGGTTTGTGATTCACAAAACTTGTGTGTGAATTCCAAAAAAACTCTTCAACTTATCGAAAGTGAAAAAATAAATTATGTTTTTGTTGATCGTAGTGAAGGACTTTATTATGAGGATTTTTCATGGTTAAAAGACAGCTATCCGTGTTACAAAATTTTTGATGCCTCTCAATATATTAGCTCTATATTATGCAAACGATTCCTTAACCCTTTTGATATGGGATTTGATATGATCATTAGTACACTACATAAAAACTACCCAGGACCCCAAAAAGGGTTGCTTGCTGTAAAAAACAAAGATGATAAAGTTTGGAATAATTATTTAACACATGCCAAAACTTATATAAGCAATACACATCCAAAAGCAATTGCAGATTCGCTTTTTCCAATACTAAATAAGGAAACTTTCGAAACATATTGTATTACATGTGAAAAATGCATAAACCTTTTGGAAGATTTACTTGCAAATTTTGGAATACCGGTAATAACACGATTGAAACAGTTGGTACCAACACAACATATTTGGATTCTGTGTCAAAACAAACATGAAAGTTATAAATATTACTTAAAGTTAGAAGAATTAGGACTTCTTACAAATTATCGTTTACTTCCCTACAATCTTGGTTATGGTTTACGAATAGGACTAAACGCTTCCGTGCTTTGTGGTTTGAATGAAAAACATATTTCTCAACTCGCTGAAATTATGAGGGATGCATATTATGGTGACATTACCCCTCGTTTAAAAAAAATGTGCTATAAATTTATAAAAAATATTAAATCTACTGCATAATAATTGGATACGCTTTAATTATGGCAATAACAAACATATGTAAACTGTCATTTTCTTCTATTTTAGTTTTTATTGCGTTTATAATCGCACTTTCACGCTGATATTCTGAGTGTTTTCTTAGAATATCAGCACTTTTGCTTAGAAAGATTTTGATATCTTCACTTCGAGAATAGGTAGCTATTTTATAAAGTGATTCTAAAAACTCGATCCTGATAAGTCCATATTCGTTTGAAAACGCAGTATATATTTTTTTTGCATCTCTTAAATATGTTTTAATATTTGAGTCCATATTTTTTTTATTATTAGCCCGATAGTAGTTTTCATCATGTAAATTTTTAATCATACATAACTTAGCTAGCAAAGTTTTACAATATGCTACATGTACACTTACTTTATTAATCTCAGCATTTGATAAAAACTTATTTATTTTTGTTTTATAATTGTCGAATTCCTTTATATTATCGGGATTGTATAATTTTAAATCTATAAGCTTTAACTCACATGCGCTTACGGATTTTATATTTTCATATCCACTACTCATAGCTATATTGTAATCATCCACAGCTTGTTTATAAGTATATTCGCAGTTTTCTTTTTTTAATATCTTATCTAATATGTTAACATAGTGTTCTGTATTTGCATCCACATAAAGTGCTTTATAATAGCTGAAAGCTGTATCATCATAATTTCCCGATATAAATTTTAAAAAATAATTTATTAATTCTTGATCTGGTAAACTATATAAAATATGATGGCTACGAAGGATGTCTGTATAACACCGTTTTATTAGTTCTAATTGTATATCCTTTACATCTGCAACTTCATCTAGCGCAATCAATTTTTGCAATAAAACACTATATTGTGTAATGCTGAAATTACCTCTTTCTGTTTCGATATGAATCATCCAATACTCTGCAAATAAAGAATAGGGTTCTCCAGCTGTCTGTAATTCTTTTAAGCATGATACAATATTATCTTTCGTAAGACTATTTATATCTCCATGAGTAGTTTCGATTATACGAAGTCTTACAGAGTGTTGTTGCTCTACGCTGATAGTTCTACTTAATAATTGATTGTATTTTGAGAAGGCTTTTTCTTGACAACTGTTATAAAAATATAAGGTGCCTATTTCATAAAGGAAAAGGAATTCTTTATCCGGGCAATAAATCAATTCATTTTGTAATGCTTTGTGTAACGTTAAGAAATTTCCACATTTTAAAGCATTTTGAAATAAATCTTTCTTTTTATTTTCAGATTCTTCTTTTAGAATATTATATGGTAAATGAATGTAGCTTAACCAAGCGCTTTCCGGAAATTTCCTTGAATTTTGTAATAATTTAAATATAGCTGTTGTGTTTATTTCGGTTTCCCAGAATTGTGATTGATTTTTTACAATTTCTTGTTGATTTACAAGCAAAATATAGCTGTGGTCAAAAGGGAAAAATGCTATAATATTTTTATGAACTAAGGACTTTATTGCCATATGTACATAATTGAATCGTGTTCTCTTATTTAACACAACAAGTAGATCACTAACTGAAACTAGAGTAACTGACATGGAAATATAGAAAATTATCAACAAAACCAATTTTTCTTTATTTGATAATGTTTCATATATTTGAATAAAATTACCATCATTATGATAAAGATTTATGCCAAATTTTTCTTTTACTTCTTTAGTTTCAAGCTTCTTATATATATCACTTTGAATGTTTTTAACATCTGCTAACAATATAAATGTCCCTATTGAGCTCTTAATTATTTCAACAAGATTTTCAAAAAATGTTTCTCCCATTGCTTCTATATTATCAATGATGATAAGAGATTTTTCATATGCATTTTCATTGCCTTGAACAAAAAAATCTAAAATATCACTTTTATCATTTTTGCAATCAATATATATAATATTTTTTATCCATTGGAATTGTTTTAAAATTTCTTTGCGTTTTATATATTGAGAAAGATAAATAAAAACAGAAGTAGTCTTCCCCATATTAGCTTTTCCAAAAATTAAAACTCCATTATCACCTTGAATTTGTTTGTTAATCCAAGAACATATCTCCATTTGAATATTTGTTGGTGAAAATAAGCTTGTACGATTTCTATAGATTTGTAACAGCAATGAATATGCGATGGATTGTTTATTAAAAGCTTTTCTTACTATTATTTCGACTAAACTGATAATGCCTGCAATACCCATTATGATAGCCCATATACTTAAACCTTTTTCTGTATCATATTGACTAATGATCATAGCAGCAAAAACAATTCCCAATAAAAGCAACCCAAAAAGCAATTGGAAAATATCAATTGCTTTTATTAGGGCTAATTGTTTTTTCGTAAAAGCAGTAAATCTATTCGTTATCATTTCATCCTCTTTGCAT
>CAOKMR010000128.1 GCA_948469815.1 uncultured Clostridiaceae bacterium
TTGCTTCATTACTTATTGCAGAAAAATATCTTCCAATTTTATCTGTATCATAGCCTCCTTTGGCTTCCTTAAATTCAACAATCTCATATTCCCAACGTTCCATGAGCATTTCAAGAATTTCAAAATATTCAATATTCTTTACAGACTTACTATATTCAAAATATGGCATAACACACCACCTTAATATGTTTTTAATCTTTTTTCTATTCAAACTTTACTCTTGGAATATAACCAAAGTAATGACAAATTATTACTTCTAGGCTTTTAAATGAATATTCGTCAAATGAAAATATATCTTTTTCATACTGTTTCATTATAAATTGCACTTTAGCAGAAAACTCTTCAAAGGTTTTCTCAATAGTAATTTCTATTCCTTCGCCCGCCATATTCATTGCAAAAGGTTCATAAAAAAGAAACTCCTCCTCTTTTTTCAGAAACCATACACATTTTGAAACATTCTTAAGATCAACTTTTAAAAATTCTTTTATCGACTCATATAATTCCTTAGAACTCATTTGCTCTATCAGCAAAAGATAATATCCCCAAAAAGCAGAAACTTCATAATTTACCTTTTCACCACTTTCTTCTATCTTTACCGCTTCTTCAAAGGAGTCCGTTTGTGCCGGAAATTTGCTTTGTGACTTATAATGCTCTACTAAACTATATGCTTGGTTCGTCATTAATGTTTCAATCCCATCTACGTAATTATAAAAATGCATAATTTTACAAACCATTATAACTATTCCAATACTTGAATCATATGGAGCGTATTCAAAATAGGGATATTCATTTATTATACAAATTATCATATCCAAAACCAACTTCGCTTTTTGAGACTTAACACCCATAAGATAATTCCCATAAGATGCTATATATCCCAATATTTCATATAATAATACTCGGTTTTCTATTACGTTATAATTTGGTAATATGACTTCTTTATCTACTATCTTTCTAATTTTTTCTACATAAATATCATTCCATTTTTCATAACTTTTACAAAACTTTAGTAACCATTCAACATATCGCTGCTTTCCTAACATATTATTTTGTGCTAAATATTTCCAATACTTTATAACAACATACTCCGAAACCATAATGGAAATCTTATTATTTCCATTATCATGTGCATACTGGCAAATCATTTGACTAGCTAAATACAATGTCGCACAAGTTTTGTAAAACTTTTTCTTCTTATTGTCTTTTAAATTTGCAATTAGAGAATCAACAATTTTTTCATAATATTCTCGTTTATATTCACCCTCTCCAATAAAATAAAGTGCTTTCCTCATCGCACTATGAAGCGATGCATCAAACAGATACTCATTAAAAAAATTGTCTAATATTTCTTTAACAATATCATCAATTCCCATAAATTCAATTATTATTGGAATCTCATTCCATAAACGATTATTATCGACATAATTATTCCAATTAAATTTAATAGATTCTTCCTTTTGTCCATTTGTAGCTACTATGATCTTAATTAATTTTTTCTTTTCTTCAGTAGTCAAATTTTTTATAGTAACATCTTTTATCTCATCCAAGCTTTGACGAACAGCATTAATGCCTCCATCCCAAATCTCCCTATCTATATTCCCCTGCTTTACTACAAACATTAGAAGTTCATCATCGTTATGTAACTGTATATCTACCCCATATTGCCTATTTCCTGTTTTAGGTTGGTTATCCGCAATATATCCTTTTTGTACAAATATTTGACTTATTAATATATCAAGTTCGTCTTTTTCTTTTAGTTGGGATATATATTCTTTAACTATGAGTCTCATTTTTTCCTCTTTTTCTTAAATATTCCTCTTTCAAATGCTTATATTTTATAGGATCATTAATAAAATCACATGGTAATTCTCTTTTCACAATATGATTTTCATACTCACTTACATTATAACAAAATTCTCCATTCCGGTTTATTTGTACAAAAGCTACTCTTTTACCATATTTCATTTTCCTACTTTGGATAATGTTTGCAAAGACAGAATTTTTCTCTGCTTGTTCATTTATTTTCCTATTTTGTTCAAACCTTAATTCTTGATATATCCTTTGTCGCTCAATCGGTGGTATAAAATCCTTATCCTCATACCCCAGTTGAATTTTCTTTTTATAAAATTCGTGATATTCAACTAATCTATACGCTAAATCTGATTGGTATTCATTTTCACTCTTAGCATAAATAAATGCATTTTCTATTAATTTACCTGCATAATTAACATATATGTTATCTCGACAATATTCAAAAAAGAAATCTTTATCTTTTATATAAGCAGATATGCCAAATACCAGATCAACAATTCGTTTCTCATTAAATGTAAATAACAAAATCCCCTCTAATATATCAAGCAATTCCTTTTTAGTCATTTTCCCTAACTCAAATAAATATATCAAATCTTCAAATTTAATTACATGGGCAAAAATGTCTAAAGACAATAGAAATTCCTTAATTTTTCCGTACAAATATTTATCACACCAAAAAGTCATTATATTTTTTATTTGTTGCTTCATTAATGAACATGTACGCGGTAACAACGCCAAAAACTGTTCATTAAATTTATACAAATTGATATTATATATATCATATAATTTTTTAATAGCTGTATTAGTATCTTCTTTAAATTTATATTCTAAATAATAGTCTAATTGCTGTAATATCTGACTATCCTTCTCAAAACTAACATTGGTTATTTTGTCTATTACATCTACAATATCTTGAGATTTTTGTATGTAATACATTATTGATTGTAAAAATATTCTTTTCTCTCTCAAATAACTATCTTTTATTTCATAAAGTCGTTTTTTCACGCTCTCCTTATATAAATCATTATTCTTATTTAATAAATACTGCGCATATACAGGTATTAATGCTTCCCACAATACCTTATTATCACAAAAATTTGCTTCCACAAATTCAAAATAGTTTTCAAAAGATTTGCAATCCAAGAAGATACTTCTATGGAGAAACTCGACTCCCATCAATCTACAATGTTCCGATTTCTCATTTAAAAATATATCTAACCATTTCTCCGCAGTTTCACGCTTTTTGCTGTATAACTCAGTAGCGATTCTTACTATCAACTGTTCTAATGCTTTTGTATAGTCTGATGTATATTTCTCCAAAATCAATGTTTCTTCTTTTTTACTTACAACTAAATACGCATATCCATTTAAAAATAAATTTCTATCTAATCCTTCTCCAATATTATCTATCAATTCCAGTATAATATCTATTTGCCCAATAAAACAATCTTTCTCATACTCAATACATTCTTTAGCAAATGGCAGAATCTGTTTTTGCACTCCTTGCTGATATGCCTCAAGTAAAAGTTCTAATAGACTTATATCATATTCACTTTGCAAAATAAATCCAATATACTCAGCTAATAAATTATGTTCTTCAATCGCAAGCAAAAAATCAATGATATCTTGAGTCTCAAATGATTTTAACTCCCTCATTTTAGCACGTGTCATAACACCCCATCGAATATGACGCATTTTATCAGTTCCATCATCCAACTCATCAAATATCTGATCCGTAGACATTGACAATAACGTAGGATTTTCAGATATTAATCCATCTGCCATACGAAACATTTCTACTACTTCGTTAAGATCATAAATCATATTTATTTCCTTTAAACATTTTATTACGCATTTACAAGCTCCACATACTTCTCATAATAAGCCATCAGCCTGTCAATAACCCTTTTCTTCTTCTCTGCCCTGTTCCCTCCGCCAAAACGAGATACCGCAGGCATAATAACATCAATATCCGTTCCTGTTGTTTTCAGAACACCATCCCGAAACGAATTGTCTATAAATTTATGTGTTTCTTCCATCTTTAATTTTTCTTCCTCAATAATTACAACAAGGTCATTTTCTCTCTGCTCGTCCACGAACTTTTTCCAGTCCCCATCCACTTCGGTCTGCGCATTGATTCTTGACAAGAAATTCCTGATTAACTCCATTTTACTACGCAGATTCATACTGGAATTAACTGCCTTTTCAATCGTTACAACAATCTCTTTATTTTGG
>CAOKMR010000129.1 GCA_948469815.1 uncultured Clostridiaceae bacterium
AAATATTGCTATCATCATTAGTGTATCTGCTATTATTTCTGCTATTATGTTTTTTAGTTTTCTTCTGTGTGTTCTAAGCACTTTTCTTCTCCTCCTTCAATTTCTTTTTTAGTTTTATCTCTTAATACTGCTTCAATTAAATTTAAACTTGCTTGTTTAAACTCTCTTATTCGTTGTTCTCTTTCCTCTTTTGTTTTTGCTATATAATCATTACAAAATTTTACTTTTGTACCACCTAATTGAATTTCTTTAACTATATTTGTTTCTTGCATATCTAAACACCTCACTACATTTGTATTCATATTGCAAGTCCTCCGTTCTAACTTCTAGATACATTTTCTTTAATGTCTAAATCTTTAAGCGACATTTGCCCTTCAAGTACTTCTTTTCTTCTAATAGCCTTCCTTAGCGACTTACTTGTACCTTTTACATGTTTGTCTAATGTTCCTATAACATCATTAATTAAAGGTATTTCTTTTGTAGTGCTTATATTTACGTATGTACTAACTTGTCCCTCTTTTACTGTAAAGCATTCTCTTACACCGTTTTCATCTTTAAAACTTGCTATTAATCTGTTTGCTCTTGCTCTTTTATATTGATTAACCACACTTACTTCGTCTACTTTGTCGCAGTATAAGTCCATAAGTCCTACAACGTAATCTTGCTCTAGTTTTCCACTATCTCTCATTTCCGAAAAGATACGTTCTTTTACTTTTCTATCCATTCTTGACATCTACTTCACCACCCTTATTACTTTAAATTTTTTTAACAATTGTTTCAGTTTTGATAGATTTTCTATCGCTTCATTAATATTTTTTTCTTCAAACTCAATTTCATCTTTTGTTTTTTCTTTTAACCAGTAACCAACGTTTTCTTCCGTTATTTCTACTGATATTGGTTTATATACTGCGTCAGTTATTTTGCAATATATCCTATGTTCTTTGTCTAGCTCTCTGCATTCTTTATTAAATTGTTCATCTAAGAGTTTTTTTGCTTCATCTTGTTGTTCTTCAACTGGCAAGTTTTTAATTTGTTTTGTTATCTCATAGCCCTTATTAATACTAATTACATTATCTTTTACTGCATTTTGTATTTCTTCTGGTGCTTTATTTTGTATTGTGTTGTATCTAGCAACTGTACATTCAGATACTCCTACCATATCTGCAATTTCTTTGTTTACATTTATTTTTTCTGCTTCATCATTTCCTTCTTCCGTTTGTGTAGAGTTTACATATACGGTATTTTCCATTTGTGCCAAGTTGGCATTTACGTTGTTTTGCTTTAATTTGCTTAACTGCTTTTCTCTTGCTAGTTTGCTTTCTCCCTCTTTTATTTTTTTAGCAATTTCAATTTTTTGTGCATCGTTCAAATTTCTTCTTGCTAATTGATTTTTATATATCCACATTTTAACTTCTTCTCTATTGTTGAAATTCTTTTCTACGGTTTTAAAATCAATATTATTTTCTGTACATATTTTGTATCTGTTATGTCCATCTATTATTGTATTGTTCCATATTACTAATGGCTCTCTACAACCTTCTTCTAAAATATTTTCCTCGAGTTGCTTAATTTCATCGTCTGTTAATTTTGGAATAAGATTTTTAAATTCTTCATCAATTTGCATTTCCACACCTCACATTTTTAGCTTTTAAATACCAGTATCTAGCCGAAATTTGAACTAGTCGTTTTTTCATTTCTTCAGTATTAAAATAATCTATTGCCTTACTTACTTTTTCAGGCTTGTCTGTAAGATAAAGATGTAAAAATGAATGACAATTTGGGCATAAACAAATAGCTTCATCTTCGTATCGTTCTACAATTATTTTCTTTACTTCATATAGTGGAACTATATAATGTTCCTCAGCAATATCTTTGTTGCACTCACATATAAAGCAATCTGTCTTAAACTTGTCTTTGTTTGTTTCCTTTAATCTTAAATTATCCATTTACCTTTTTCGCTTCCTTTTGTTTATTTTTTGTGATTTTATTCACGATTACTTGTAAAAAAAATATACTTTTCCTCATCAATATTTTTTTCTTTACAATATTTAAGTATAGCTCCACAAAATAAAGCTCCTGCTCCTTTCCCCTTATTTCTAAAGACTTTGTTTACATGGGTTCTTTCTAATCCCAAGGTTTGTGCAAATACTGTTTGATTACCATTAAACTCTTCTACTAATAATTGCTCCAAAGCCTCTATATTTACTTCCATAGTTTCACCTCTTTTCCGTTTGTGAATTTATTCACAATGTAATAATACTATAAATTATTTTGTATGTCAATAACCTTTTGAGAATTTTTTCACATTTTTTTGTTGAATTTCTTCACACATTGTGCTATACTTATCTTGGAGGTCATTTAATATGTTTAATAAAGAAAATTTTTCAAGTATACTAAGAGAAATTAATTCTACATATAGTTCTATGACAGAATTTGCACAAAAAGCCTCTTTTGATAGAACATATATATCTAAATATATAAATATGAAATTGAGCAATCCCCCTACTCCTAAAATACTAGATAAAATAGCAAATGCTAGTAATGGGGTCGCTACTTATGAAGAATTAATGCACGTTTGCGGTTATTATACATCAGATGTTTTATTAGGTGAGTTCTTCGAACGTAGTTTCATAGAACTTTTAAAAAAATTAACCGAACACAATATATCACTTAATTCAGCAATGGCATTACATGATATTTTAAAATTTCCTTCTGAAACTTCTGAAAAAGAATTTAATACTGCACTAGACGAAGTTTTTTCAAATTTATCTCAAGAAGAATATTTAATAGTTAATAACGTAATAAATGAGTTCATAGAAAAACAAATTAATTTTGCTAATTCACTCAAAAGCTCTATGAATACACTTCTACAAAACAAAAAGGAGGAGCTATCTAAAGGCGTTTCTAAAAATCTTTACAATTGCCCCGTCTATGGCAGAATATCAGCTGGACAACCTAATTGGGCAGAAGAATGCTTAGAAGGCTACTTACCTATTGACCCTAATTTAATGGGAATAATTGCTCCAGAGGAACATTTCTTTTTAAGAGTTAATGGCGAAAGTATGAATAAAGTTATTAGAAATGGTGCTTATGCTTTAATTCATAAACAAGATATAGTTGAAAATGGAGAAATAGCAGTTGTTCTTGTAAATGGAGATGAAGCTACACTAAAGAAATTTAGTAAACAAGAAGACTTAGTAATATTAGAACCTATGTCTGATGATAGTAGTTTTCAAGTACAAGTATATAATAAAACTACACCTATTAATATATTAGGTAAATATGTAGGAAAATTTGAAATTAATAAATAAAAAGGAGAAATATATGGGAGAATTAATTGGAATTGGAATTATTTTAATGATACCTATCTCTGTTCTTGTATTTAGTATTTACATGTTTATTAAAACTTCTAATGCCCAAATAAAAAAGCAACAAAGACAAAAAGAATTTATGAAAAATATAATTGACAATGTAAATAATGATAAATCTAGTAAAATCAAACAAAGTTTAAATACAAGAAAGCTAAATATTATTTCTGATAGACAATACGAAAGTAATATAATTGTTCAATATAATTATATTTTAAAGCATATGTCTTCTTCCGTTTCTCCAGAAATTCCAAATATGCGTAATATGAATAAAATGGAAGAAATTTTTATTAAAGAATTTTTGTATCAAGTGCAATTTGTTAGAAAAAACTATTCTATTAGTCTTATTAGATATTCTAGTGGTGAAATAATGGTACACTATAATTCATGTCCTGTTGGAAGAATAAATTTAACAAACGAAAACAATATATCTATGCAAATTTTAATAGGTCTTTATGGTCATAAAGAATTATCTAACCTATCTTTTGAAGAAGCTCTTCAGAACATTCGTTATTGGATTTCATATGTGAAAAATCATTTAAAAGAACAACGCTTTTAGATGTATAACACGAAAGATAAAGCAGTATAATTTACTGCTTATTCTTATACTGGGAGGTATTTTATTGTGGAAAATAAAATAAATAATACTATGGAAAGATATGCTAA
>CAOKMR010000130.1 GCA_948469815.1 uncultured Clostridiaceae bacterium
CATATGTATAAACCTCCTAGTATCAATGTCTATAAGAGTATTATACATATATTTCTAATATTAGCAACTATAGGCAATAAACAATCACTTTATATATAGTATATAAAAATATATATTCATTAATAAATTTAATGGAGTGAAAAATTATGTCAGAAAAAATAATTTTAGGTAGTAATGGTATTAAAAGAGTATTAAGAAAATTTTCGCCAGTAGAAGCTATTGCAGAATATATTTGGAATGGCTATGATGCTGATGCTACTAAAATTGATGTTCAAATTGATGCTAATGCAATAGAAGGAATCAATAAAATTACTATTATTGATAATGGGTGTGGCATTGATTTCAGGTCTTTAGATAAAAAATTTAAACCATTCTATGAATCTAATAAAATGTTGTATAAAAATGAAAATAATAATAGCTCCCTCATTCATGGGAAAAATGGGATTGGCAGATTGACTTTTTTTACATTTGCTCGTGTTGCCAAATGGACAACAGTTTATAATGATGACAATAGAACGTTTAAATACACAATAGAAATTGCAGAAAACGGTTTAGATGACTATGCAGCAAGTGAGCCCAAAGAATTGCAAGATGGTAGTACGGGTACGGTTGTAGAATTTGATGATATAAATGAAGAAGTTTTAGCGAGCGAAATTATTGAATTTGTAAAAACAGATTTTGCTTGGTTTATTGAATTAAATCAAAAAAGAAATATTCAACTTTTATTTAATGGGAAGAAATTAGATTATTCAAATCTTTTAAAAGATAAAGAATATAAACAATATAGATATGAAGGATATGAATTTGATATTGTGTTTTGCCGTTGGGAGAAAAAATTACATCAAGAATATTCAAAATATTATTATTTAAATTCTAACGGAATGGAAGTATATAAGGAAAATACAACATTAAATAATAAGGGAGATGATTTTTTTCATAGTGTGTATATTTCCAGTACACTGTTTGATAATTTCTCTTTTTCGAAATCTAATGGTCAGTTAAGGCTAGAGGTTGTAGGTAAAAATAGAGAAGATGAGGCGTTTAAGTATATAAAAAGAGAAATAGATAAATATATTAGGGAAAAGAGAAATCCCTTTATACGTGTAAGCACAAAGAAATTTTTAGACAAATTAGAAGATAAAGAAGCTTATCCAGAATACAATTTAAATAATCCAGTTGATAAATACAAGAAAGAATGCTTGGATGAATTGTTGTCAACTGTCTATTATATTGAGCCTAGGCTGTTGGGAGGGCTTGATAATAAACAGATTAAAGTTGTTGTCAGAATGTTTGACATATTAATGGAAAACGGGGAAATTGATAGTTTTGTGGAGATTATGGAAAATGTTATTGATATGACGGCTGAGGAAAGGGATGAATTAGCTGATACTTTAAAATATACGTCATTATCACGTGTGAATAAAACTGTACAGTTATTGAAAGATAGAGCAAAGAGTGTAGCAAATCTAAAAAAATTGGTATTTAATGAAGATATTGATGCAG
This sequence comes from uncultured Clostridiaceae bacterium, assembly GCA_948469815.1. Classification (GTDB taxonomy): domain Bacteria; phylum Bacillota; class Clostridia; order TANB77; family CAG-508; genus CAKPSH01. Next base: position 1,504 of record CAOKMR010000130.1, read on the forward strand.
GAGAAATTAATGCTATACAACCCTTTATTGAAAATAATTATTGGCTATTAGGTGAAAAATATCATTTGGTTTCAGCAGAGGAGCCAAGTTTTGAAGAAGCATTGAGAAGATTTACTTTTTTATTAACTGGTGAAAGGAGAAAGAAAGGAACAGTTAAAATTGACAGTGATAATGCAAAAAAGCAGATGGATATTTTTGCCGTAAGGCAGATGCCAGATGGAGATATTAAAAGATGTATTGTTGTCGAATTAAAACATCCCAAAATAAATTTATCTATGAAGGAACTCAATCAGGTGAAAAAATATATGGCTACAATAATTGAAGAACCTAATTTTAAAGCGGATAATATTGATTGGGAATTTTATTTAATAGGAAATAAATATAATAACGATATAAAAAGAGAAATATTAAACGCAAAAAGCCATGGCGAAAGGTCATTAGTCTACTATGTGGATAACTGTAAAATATATGTGAAAACATGGAGGGAAATTTTTACAGATTTTGAAATTAATTATGATTTCCTATACAGTAAGTTACAATTAGAACAGGAACGAATAATTGCTTCTACTGGAAAAACCAGAGAAGAAATATTGCAACAAGAAAATGCGAGTTCTTCAAAGATGCCACAAGAAGTAGTATTGGATTAGAAAAATTTGATTTTGTGATAATTGGCTTTTGGTTGGCAGTTGTATTACATGGTGCTAGCACCATGTAGATATGGCAGTCAAGGAGAAAATCTGTGATACCTGTATGATACCTGTTTGCTCTGAAACTGTAAATACGGCGTAAAATATGGATATTATGGCTATGAAAACCCTTAAAAAGTAATTAAATATTTAACAATTATGTTATGGTTATAGGGAGTTCGAGTAACGGATAAAATCCCGGAAATACTGATAAAATGGGCATTTCCGGGATTGCTTTATGCCGTTTGGCTCTAAAATGGCTCTAATTGTTTTCAGAAGCGTTATTCTAAAGTGACCCCCTTTGTCAAGACAAATTTTTTTTTTAATTTTAAGTTACTCAAACTTCGCACTTGAATAAGTGCCTATGCCCCTTGAAAATTCAATAAAAACTGGCAATAAAATAGCATGAAACACTCTGTTTTTGGTATAATTGAATTGTCCAGAAAACAACATACCAACGGAGGCTCATGCTATGAATAACAGTATAACACAAGACAACCAGAATGATAACCAGATTTCTAAAACCATCAAAAGATTTTTCGCCAGATTCCATGTGGCGTCTGCTCTGAAAACGGCAGGCGCTTATCATAAGAAAGGTACATCTGTGACACAGATTTTTCAGTATCTGTTCCTTCTGATCTTTTCAAACAGAAGCATGTACATGAATCTGCTGTCGGGAAGAAATACGCCGGCTTTTGCTAAAGATACGGTATACCGCTTTATGAAATCAACACAGATCAACTGGATCAGGTTCACAACGATACTTGCATCAAGAATTATCAAGGATGCCGTTGTCCCGCTAAATAACGCGGACAGGGAAAATGTTCTCTGCATTGATGATTCTATGTTTGAAAGAAACCGCTCCAAGAAGGTGGAACTCCTTGCAAAAACTTACGACCATGCAAAACATGCTTATAAGTCTGGGTTCCGTATGCTGGCCCTGGGATGGACTGACGGAAGTACGTTTCTTCCAGTCAACAGCATCCTTTTATCCACGGATAATAAGAAAAGCCGTGTGAATGAAGCCGTCAGCCTTGATAAAAGGACCATCGGTTATAAGCGCCGCAGGCTTTCCATGACCAAAGGGACGGAAGCTGTGTTAGAACTTCTGAAAGCCGCTAAAACAACAGGGATTCCTGCAAAATATGTCCTCTTTGACAGCTGGTTTTCTTCTCCCAAACCGCTTCATGCTGTAAAAAATCTTGGCTATGAAGTGATTGGAATGATTAAGAAAACCCCGAAAATGTTCTTCCGATACAATGGAGAAGAACTCTCCCTTATCGATATCTGCAAGAGGAACAAAAAACGCAGGGGATGTTCCAACTGGTTGACACTTTTATCAGCACCCTGCCATCCCTGCTACAATCCCAATTAATAGCAGCATAGTGTTCCAAAAGGCTGTTCTTTGATAATTAAATTATTGCCAGATACTGAATTTTCAAGGTACATAGCTAAAATCCATGTGCGAAGTTTGAGTTTTATAGTAGAATTGTCAACATTTTTGATTTGTAATATTTGAGATGAAAGGATTGTTTGTTATGAATGAAAAAACGCAAGAAATGAAAGATTATATAAAGTTTGGGGGGATTTTCTCAAAAAGTAGAAGAAATATTAAACGAATATAATAATTTATCGGATGAAAATAAGAAAAAAGCAACGTTAGAGGCACAAAGAATATTTATGATGCAGGGTATTGCCGGAATTATGGAATTGGGAAAAAATATGTCGTTGAAGGATATATGATAAGGCAGATAACGTTAAGAATTGATTGGCATTAGGCCACTTATAAATATTTTTTGACGCAAAATGGCAAAATTTCTGCATAAGAA
>CAOKMR010000131.1 GCA_948469815.1 uncultured Clostridiaceae bacterium
TGTTGTCTCTTTTTTTCTATGTTTTATTTTTATTACACATGAATTTCCTATTATAAAATAAATAAGCTTAAAAAGCTCCACATTCAAGATTTAGCAAATAAATTATGCAATGAGGATAATCTATCCTCTAAAACAATAAAAAACGATATAAAACTAATTTCTGCTATTTTAGAAAAGGGTATTGAATGGGAAATGCTACAAGTTAATGTTGCTCATAAAGTGGCTATTCCAAATAATAAAAATAAACCTAAAAAAGAGCAAGAAATATATAATAATGAGGAAATAAAATTACTGTTTAATGCTTTATCTAAAGCTGAAGAACCATTCAAAACAATGGTATATGTCTCCTTTTACACTGGTGCTAGACGTGGAGAGGTTTTAGCATTACGATGGAAAGATATAGATTTTAAAAATAATATTATACATATTGAACAAAATAAGGTTAGAACTGTAAACGGAACTGTATTGAAAGAAACTAAAAATAAACGTTCAAGACAATTTGTTGCTCCTACAGTTTTGTTAAACAAATTAAAAGACATTTATTCAAAACAAGATGGAGAAGAATTAATATTTAATTGCTATCCTTCAACATATACTAGACAATGGACTAAATTTATAAAAGATAATAATTTAAAATATATAACACTACATGATTTAAGGCATACTAATGGAAGTTTACTTGCTTCTAAAGGAATTGACATTGTTACTATTGCAAAAAGATTAGGACATCTTCCTGCTACTGCTTCTGCTTATTACCTACATGCTGTTTCAGAAGAGGATAAAAAAGCAAGCAAGAAATTAGATAAATTGTTTTAATTTTTTTACCCACGGTTCGCCTAAATTTCGCCTAATGCTAAAATAGAGGGATATACCAAATCGGTATATCCCTCTATTTTGTAGTGGAGCGGGTGGCGGGAATCGAACCCGCGCTATCAGGTCGGAAGCATGACATTCTACCACTAAATTACACCCGCATTTAATTAAATTTTTCTATTAAAAATAATATTAACTCTTTCATTACTATGTCAATTATAATTCATATAAAGGACAATTTAATACTGTCCTTTATATGTAACTTTTAACTATTTTAATTTCTATTCTTCCCAATTGTGAAATATCTCAGCAACATCATCTAACTCGTCTAGTCTTTCTATTAGTCTTTCCATAATTTCTGCTCCATGTTCATCTAATTTAATGTATGAGGTTGGTACCATCTGAATATCTGCTTCAACAAATTGTAAACCATTACCTTCTAATTTTTCTCTAACTTCTGAAAAGCTTTCTGGTGCTGTTGAAATTTCATAGTAGTCTTCTCCTGCTTCAAAGTCATCTGCTCCACAGTCTAGAGCAAGCATCATTAATTCATCTTCACTTATATTTGTACTTGATTGTTCTATAATGATTATCCCTTTTCTATTAAACATGTATGATACACAACCACTAGTTCCCAATGAACCTCCTGATTTATCAAATGCATGTCTTATATCTGCTGCTGTCCTGTTTCTATTATCAGTTGTCGCATTTACAATTATGGCAACTCCATTTGGTCCATATCCCTCATATGTTATTTCTTCGTAATTTTCGTTGTTACCTTCTCCTGCCGCTTTCTTTATTGCATTATTTATTGTATCATTTGGCATATTTGCCGCTTTACATTTTGCTATAACATCTTTTAGTTTTGAATTTCCTGCTGGATCTGAACCTCCTTGTTTTACAGCTATTAATAATTCTCTTCCTAATTTAGTAAATATTTTTCCTCTTGCGGCATCTGCCTTTCCCTTTTTAGCTTGTATATTATGCCATTTGCTATGTCCGACTCATATCTTTCTCCTCCTTTTAATTTTCCATATATTTCAAGGCTTTAAATCCTTTATCTTATAATTTTCGTTTTTTATTGTATCACATTATTTTTTATTTGGGTAGTATTTTTACAAATAAATTGCTTTTAACATCATTAAATTATCTCATGGATCTAACAGTTTTCATTATTTCTTCTATTGATTTTCCTTTATTTGTCTTGTTATACCTTTCTCTAAGTTCCACTATACTCTCTTCTCTTCTATTTGGAGTTAGGTCTTGTTCTAAATTATCTTCGCTTTTCTTTTCTTGTTCATCTAAATACTTATCTAATGTGCTTTTTCTGAACCTAATATTTCCTCTTTTCCCTTTTCTTATATGTGGAATTTCTTTTACTAATTTATGTATCAAGGTCCAATAACTTACTCCTAAATAAGTACAAGCCTCTTTTGTTGTTAATATTTGTTCTGACATCTCCTCATCTCCAATCCTTAATATGAAAATATTTAATCCTTTTTAAATATTTCTGTACAATTATTATTAGTATGTCGTGATTATATACCAATACAAATTGTATGTCAATACTTTTTTTTGATTTTTTTGAAAAAATCATTGTTTTGTACCAATTGTAATTGTATACATACCATATAATGAATTGATATATTCGTTATATACTTATCAAATTAGTAAAACGTCTTATCTTTATAGTATCCATTCTTGACATTATACAAATCATAATTGTATAATAGAAACAGAATTTAATATTTTATCTTTGGAGTGTGGTTAGTGTGAAAAATGAAAAAGAGATAAAAAACAGATTAAAGGAATTAAGATTAGCAGCAGGTTTAAAGCAATCTGATCTTGCCAAGATAGTAGGTTGTTCTCAGCAAACCATTAGTAATTATGAGACTGGATTTAGTACCAATTTAGATTCTATTGTTGAAGAAGCTATTGCTAACTATTTTTCTTGTACTATTGACTATTTAAGAGGATTAAGTAGCATAAAGGATCCTGAAGAATATGTTAATAATGATGCTACTTTTTTGCAAAAAGAATTTATTAGACTTGGAATTATTGAAGAAGGTGAAGAAATATCTGATGAACAATTAGAGCTTTTTAGAGATTTTATAAAGGCAAATAAACAATTTTTTAAAAGATTGTCTTCTACATTATCTAAAAACTCTGATAATAATTAATCTCTTATCTCAAAGATATTAAAATAGTAGTATTCATTATCACACTCAATTATGCACTTCACTTTCTTTTGTTTATAATATAATTTATTTGTTTTAACCTCATTTTCGTAACTTTAACAAATCATGGAAAATTTATTGAGTTCTTTTCCTTTTTTATAAATTTATCTTTTATCTTCTATCTATACAAATTAATGTAATATATTTACTATTTTTTTATACTTTCTATACTTACAGGTGTATAATCTACCACATCACAAGAAACACATATATGATTTTTCTTTTCAAATCTTTCATCAAGTGGCTTATCATGTATATGACCAAAGACATTAATTTGATTTTCTCCCACATTTTCTGTTGGTGCATGTGTTAATATCAAATTACCTAAAACAATTTTTTTCTTATACACTTCTGAAAAGCCTATTTCTTTCCATGTATTCGTTCCAATTTTAAAATCATGATTTCCCTTAATTAATATCTTTATTCCATTTAATCTTTCTACCAAAATTTTAACTTCTTGTAACGAGCCAAATCCTACATCACCCAAATGATATACGGTATCATCTTTTTTAACAACTGAATTCCATTTTTGGATTATATATTCATTCATTTCATAAGTATTCTTAAATGGTCTATTGCAGTATTTAATTATATTTTCATGATTAAAATGTGTATCAGCTATAAAATATATCATAGATTCTCCTTTTCTGTTTAAACAGTTACCGCTTCTATGTCCAAACTTGAGATAAATTCTTTTAGTTCCCTTATTATTTCTTCAAACTTAATATCTTTTGCATATTTATTCTTTTTAGCATATACATTCCATAAATTTACAATTCTATCATATGAAACTATACCATCTAAAATTTGTTCATAATCTTTTAAATAGTCAAATGATTCTCTTTTATCAAATGTGTGTTTTATTGATAACTTTAAAATATTAATATCAATATTATCTTTAAATTTACTTAAAAACATATGTATATCATAATAATCCTTCATTCTACT
>CAOKMR010000132.1 GCA_948469815.1 uncultured Clostridiaceae bacterium
TGTGTGTGTGTGTGTGTGTGTGTGTGTGTGTGTGTGTGTGTGTGTGTGTGTGTACAGTACCAATGCTTTCAGCATTATGTGTGTTTTTATTTTTTTCTTCTCCCTTTTTGTTCATTGTGGTTCCTCTCCTTTTTTATTTAATGAATAGTGAATAATTTTTTAGCATTTTCTCTATATGAAATGCTTATAAAGAATTAAAAATTTCGAAAAATATTTAAATGAGATTAAGATTTGTTTAATTATTTATATAAGCATTTACCTAAAACCTATTTCCTCAATTTAATTATATAAATATTTATAACGCATTTTCAATAGCCATTTTAGCTACTACTTTAGGCACTTTCTGCATCATTACGGAAGGCTAGCTTGAACGTTCCATTTTTTATATTAAATCTTTTTATCTTTTTTGTTACAGGTATGTTAAAATCCCCTAGTTTCCTTACGGAATCCAGAGGCTTTAGTTAACTGTTTAATATTCACATTATCCAATATATAAATTTGTGTTTGTGGGGATGATAGTATATTTTAAAATTGCCAAAATTCTCCGTCCAGTAGGATTAAATTAAGTACACTTTATAAAAGTTTGTATTCATAGATAGCTTTAGCAGATATAAAATTATAGTTCTAAAAGTAGTGAAATTAAATTTTAGGAGGTTTTAGTTATGGTAGAGATAACTTATCACAAAGAGGGAGATTTTTTCGTTCCTAACTTATATTTGGAAAAGGAGAATTACGAAAATGATTATATTATTGGAAAATATGGGCATTTAAGATTAGAGTATTTAAAAAATCATAAGAAATCAGAATATATAATAATGTTTATGAATAAGGCTTTAAGAAAACATATTGTAGAAACTGATAAACAAGCTAAAGAAAAATTTAAAATGCTTATGAATCAAATGCTAGAAAAAAATCCTATTGATGAAAACTTGAAAAATACTTCCTCTTTAGAATGGATAGGACTTATGAATAATTACAAGTATTCTATTGAAGAAGTTATATTAAAAGAGTTAATATATGTATAGAAAATAAAAATACTTAAACACAAAAAGCAGTGAAAAACACTGCTTTTTGTGCGAAATTACTGCTAATTGTGGAAATATTAGGCTACCTGAAATTTGTCGTAATCGATTTCGCTGGTAAATTCAATACCTTCCGCTTTAGCCATTTTTACAATAAATTTGTGAATGGATAATAGGGTATTAGTTGATATGTCAATATCTGGACTACTCCAGCCTTCAACTTCAGTATCTGCTGTACCATCATATCGATAATGGAAAAGAATATTATCAATATCCGTAGCAATATCAACTTCGCCTCTGAAATAAACTGAACAACTATAATCACGGCTATCTCCACAGCCATAATACCTTTTCCAGATAATAACCATATGAACATTATCGTCAGATATTGTTAATTCATCATCATATGGCTTAACATGAACAAAGATATCATCTGGTTTTGTTATCCGCCTTGCTTCAATGATTTCTTCAGCTAATTCCAAGATTTCCCTTGTAACATCCTGCTCAGTTATATCTTCTGGTGCGTTCTCTGTACCATTCGGCAATTCGGCAATTCTTTTTTCTTCAGCCTCTTTTTCTAACTGACACATTTCGTCTTTTTCTGGAAATTTGCCGTTAGATTTGACAAATTCAACTAAAGCACTCAGAAGATGGTCTTCTGCTGGCTTTTTGTGGTCTAAATACCCTTCTACTCTGCCAACAAAGTCTTTCTTCAGGTATTCTTTGACTTCTGCTTCACTTTTCATAGTTACAACAGTTGACATCTCATCAGGACAACCTAAAAATGGATCAAGATTTTCATAAACAGATACCTCTCCATTTTGATTGAAAGCCTCAAACAGATTTCTCTCATTTTCAGCATTCACATCACACAGTTCCCTTAAATCCCGCATTACTGCACGATTTATGTTTCCATTGTAATTTCTAATCATGCTAAATCCTCCTAACATTTGTTTTTAGATTTTTTGGGTTACTATTTCGTTCAATTACGAAACATATAAATATTTTAGCATAATTTTATGTAAATTTCAACATATTTGGAACTAATTTACAAAGTTTTACAAGAATTTATAAAATTTATTGACTTTAAGCTAAAATCGTGATATATATTATGTGTATTCCAGTAGGAATACAAGAATATTGATGTCTTCTTTGGAATTTTACATTCCTCAGATGCCAGGCGAAAACGAGTCGCATATAGGATTGCGAGCTGGTTATTAGAAAGTGTGAAAAATTTAAAATAATAATAGTAAACTTGTCCAGTATTTAGAAGTAATTAGAAAGCCATGAGTGCAAAATTCAATATTCTATTTACATACACACTAAAAAATGAGTACATATTGAAAACTCAAATTCTGTTTGAGCTTATTAAATTTGTATTCATAGTAGGTAAATAGAGTATTGGTTATCGCTTATGGTCTTTTTGTTTTATATAAATAATCTTCTGCCCTCTCTATTTATACAATCACAAAAAGAGCTTAACAATTTATTTTTTGGTATGTAAATAAATTGTTAAGATAAGCAAAAGAATATATGAACGATATTAAATATATTCTTTTGCTTTGGCGAAGCCAAACATAAATTATCTATAATAAGATTAGATAATTTATGAGCCCTCCGCAAGGAGCCCACTGACATCTTTCCAAAACGAAGTTTTGAAAGTGTCATAGTGGGTTACATACTTTCGTTAGAAAGTTATGTAACAGCTCCCTTCGGTCGCTACTTGCTACCTACAGAAAGGGAAATATATTGGACAAGAACAAAACAAATTATTCAGTAGCTAGAGTAGAAACTTATACTAAAACAAGTATAACTAAAGCTGAAAGACACAACGAAAGAAAAAATAAATCATATTCTAATATGAATGTTGATTTATCTCAAACACCTAATAATATACATTACAAAAGATGTGAAACTACCTACAATGAAAAATTAAAAGAGCTAATTGATAGTAAGCAGGTATCATTAAGAGGTTTACGAGATAATGCTAAACTTTTTGATGAACTTATATTTGATATTAATTCTGATTATTTTGAAAAACATGGTGGTTATGAATTTGCAAAAGAGTTTTACGAGAAAGCATTTCACTTTGCTGAAGAAGAAATGGGAACTGACAATATTATATCAGCAGTTATGCATACAGATGAAATAAATACAGCTTTAACAGAAGAATACGGAAAACCTATCTATCATTATCATTTGCATGTTGTAGCACTTCCTGTTGTAAGAAAAGAAGTAAAATGGTCAAAGAGGTGCAAGGATAAAGCATTAATTGGAACTACAAAAGAAGTGATCAATCAAGTAAGTCATAGTAACAAATGGAAATCAGAGCAAGTATTAGATAATAATGGAAAACCTGTCTATGATAAAAAAGGCAATGCAGTTTTAATAAAATCATATAGTTTGTTACAAGATAGATTTTTCAAGTATATGTCTGATAGTGGTTATAAAGACTTTATTCGTGGTATAAAAGGCAGTAATCAAGAACATTTAAGTGATTTGCAGTATAAAATTAAGAAAGATACTGAAAGATTAAAAAACATTACAAAACAAGCTAAAGAAAAAGAATCTTCTTACAACGAATATATGAAGTATGATAAACAAATCGAAGACATTTCAAATTTAGGAAAGCAAAAGAGATTTTCTAAAAAAATCGAATTAGATACAGAAGATTATGAGAATTTAACCCAATATGCTAAAAAAGGAATTATAGCAGATAAAGAAATATATGAACTTAATAATAGAATTGATAATTTAAGAAGTGCAGTAGATAAATGGAAATCTAAATATGATGATATTGTAGAAAAAACAAAAGATTACTTCCATGCTATCAAACTTGCACCACAAAAAGTTGCAAATTTCTTTAAAGGTTTATTTGATAAAGAAAAACAAGATGAATTAGAAAGACAACGAATTGAACAAGAAAAAATACAAGCTGAAAGAAAA
>CAOKMR010000133.1 GCA_948469815.1 uncultured Clostridiaceae bacterium
GAGGATTAAAAATAAAAGATAAAAAAATTGCCTACATTTACTTGACACATACTAAAATTATTGATAGTTTAAAGAATTATTGACTTTCCAAAATGGATATGATAAAATTTACTCATAATTTAAGAAGGAGAAAAGCTATGACAAATGGTGAAAGAATAAAATATTTAAGAGAAAAAAACGGACTTACTTATAGATGCTATATATCAAAAAAATAAAGATTCTTATTATACACAATTACATTTGCCCAAAACAGTACTAACTGCTAGTGAATATATTGATATAATGAGTAGATTATAGATAAGGAAGAAATTTATGCCTATTTTAGAATTTATTTTAAGCCATCAAGAATATTTAGAGGATTTAATAACAAGAAGCACTTATCATTCAAATGCTATTGAAGGAAGTACACTTACTTATGCTGAAACTTATGCTATTCTTTATAACGACAATAGCTTCAAAATTGAAGGAAAAGAGCCAAGAGAGATATATGAGGCTATTAACCATAAAAAAGCCTTAGAATTAGTTTTTAAGAATTTACAAAATAATGAAGAATTTGATGAAAGATTTATAAAAAAATTAAATGAAACTATAAATAGAGATATTAAAGATACTGAAGATTATAGAGCTGTACAGGTATTCATTCAAGGTAGTGAATATATCCCACCTGAACCTGAAAAAGTGCCAAATTTGATGATGTATTATATATACAATTATAATCATGATGAGCAAGATATATTTACTAAAATTGCTAGATATCATATCGAGTTTGAAAGGATACACCCTTTTGAAGATGGAAATGGTAGAACAGGTAGATTACTTTTAAATTACGAACTATTAAAAAATAACTTGCCACCTGTTGTTATAGCAAAAGAAGATAGGGTAAAGTATTTTGAATTTCTAAGAAATAATGATATAACTGGTCTAGCTGAATGGTTAAAAGATTTATCTACTAAAGAAAAAGAAAGAATAGCGAAATTTGGATATAGAAAATAAAATTGGAAAGTGATCTAATTATGAATATATATGTTGCACATTCAAATCAATTTGAATACATAACAAAATTATATGAGCCAATTAAAAATGCTCAATTTTATCAAAATCATAATTTCTTTTTTCCTCATGATGAAGTAAATAAATTAGTAAAAACGAAAGAAATAATAAGGGATTATAATTTAGTTATCGCAGAAGTATCTTTGCTAGCTACTGGTTTAGGGATAGAATTAGGATGGGCTGATTATTTTAACACACCAATCTTATGTATACATGAAAGAGGATCAAAAGTTAGTTCCTCATTGAAATTTATAACAAATCATTTTATTGAATATGATAATTCAAAAGACTTGGTAAAAAAAATAAACGATTTTTTAGATAATTATTCTAAATAAAAAAGATAAATTTCAATTGCATCAAACTACATTCAAAATTATTTATCCTTATTCCTAAAACTTACTGTTCCCTTTGTTGGAAATATCTTTAAATATTAAAATATTTTCTGTACAACTGTTAAATATATGGAAAAACGATATACTATTTTTATAAAGATTAGGAATATTTTTATGTGGCATTTGTGCAGAATTGAAGGAAAATAGCGAGGCTATTAACCATAAAAAAGCCTTGGAATTAGTTTTTAAGAATTTACAAAATAGCGATGAACTAGATGAGAGATTTATAAAGAAATTAAATGAAACTATAATTTGGGTATAAGGAATAGAAAAAACATATTTTAGCTATATCCTTTTTTCAATGGGCGATTTCTAATCGCACATATATTGTCTCTACTACTTATAAATACTGATTTGGTCTTTGTAATATGATTAAATTTACCTAAAAAATATTTAAATTCTATTGAAAAAAAATACAAATATGATAAAATTAAAATGATTTAAAATCAAGAACAAATTTTAAAATTCAAAAGCCTTAATTTTCTAAAGTAAAAATCCCAAAAAACAAATCAAATTAAAATCGAAAGGAGAAGCTATGGAAATGCTATCAGCAAAACAAAAGACGGCAATAATAATAGCAGGAGTAATAATAGTAGGAATATTCATATTCTATATGACAACAAAATCTAATAACTATATTATGCCAGAAGTTAACGAAATTGCAGAAGATGAAAACAAAGGAGATGGAGAAGAACCAGAAGAAGAACAGATTGTATCAAAAGAGATAGTAGTACATATAACAGGAGCCGTTCAAAAAGAGGGTATAGTGAGGATAAAAGAAGGCTCAAGAATAGTAGATGCAATTGAAGCGGCTGGAGGAATGACAGATGAAATAAACTTGGAAATGATTAATTTAGCCTATACTTTAAAAGATGGACAAAAGATTTATGTCCCCAAACTTTCAGATAAAGAAGAAGAGAAATATATAAATGGAGAAAAGGCAAGTAATATAATAATTGATAATGGAACAGAGGAAAATTCAAGTACAAATGCAAAAATAAATATAAATACAGCGAATATAGCACAATTGGAAACCATATCTGGAATAGGAGAAAGTACAGCAAACAAAATAATACAATATAGAGAAAAGAACGGAAAATTCAAAACAATAGAAGAAATAAAAAATGTATCAGGGATAGGGGAATTAAAATACGAAGGAATAAAAAATGATATTTGTGTAGATTAAGAACAAATAAGAAAAATCAAAGATTTTTCTTTAATTTGTTCCGCCCGATTGAGTTTTCGACTGTAAGGAGAAAATCTCAAGGGCTAGCGATTATAGCATTTATATAATAGGAAAGTATAACTTTCCTATTATATCAAAAAATCGGCGGATTTATATCCGCCGAATCTATGTATGGTTTATTTTTTCTTAATTAGCACCTTTCCAATTATGTAAAAATTATCAGTGTTTGATACCTGAATATCTTTACACTCTGGATTTTCAGCCTTTAAAGTAATTTTACCTCTTTTATCGTAAAATCTTCTAATAAGAATTTGGTCATTATAATTAAATAAACCGTAATCCTTACTAATTAAAGGTGAATTAAACTCTATAAAAATATATGAACCTTTTTCAAAAGACTTATTCATTGAATCATCAGGCATTTTCAGTGCGATAGCAGCGCTAGGCATATCTGATGGACAGTCAATAAAACTGTCAATACTGTTAACAGCAAGTATTTTATCATAAGAAATATGTTTAACAACATTATAGCTTTCTTGTTCCTCATTAATAGTTTTATCATATGTGTACATTAATTGTTGATATGGGATATCAAGAGCCTTACAAATGTTCTTTAAGGCTTTATGGCTTGGATTTCTTTCTCCCTTCTCAATATGAGTTAAATGCCCAATGTTAATATCTGTAAGTCTAGCAAGTTCTGTCTTAGTCATTCCTTTAGCTTTTCTAGCTTTTGCAAGCATACCTCCAATCATAATCTTCAACCTCTTTCTTAAAAATATAGTATTATTATACACAATAAAACATCATTTGTCTAGCAGTAAATGCAAAATTTTACAAAAAAACTTATTTTTATTGATAAAAAGCCATTAAACTGAGAACATACTATTTTTTTATTTAAAAATATCACAAAAGTATTGACTTGTCAACAAGTAATATGATAATATTTTATTGTCATAAAAGGAGTGAAAGAAATGAGCGAAAATAGAATAAAAGAAATTAGGATAAGTAAGGGAATAACATTAAGTGAGCTATCAGATAGAACGGGGATCTCAGCACGGATATATATGTCATTTAGAAAAAGGAACAAGAAATAATCCATCAATAGAAGTAATGAAAAGCATAGCAAAGGCATTAGGAGCAAAAGTATCAGAAGTGTTTTTCTGGGAGTAAAAAAAATGCAAAATATTCTTGCAAGATAAAAAAAGATATGTTATAATAATAAAGTTAATGAGAATAAACATTTAATTTAAGAAAAAAGGGATACTAAGAAAATAGTCAAAAAAGTAAAATATGGGTGATTAGCTCAGTTGGTAGAGCAGCTGACTCTTAATCA
>CAOKMR010000134.1 GCA_948469815.1 uncultured Clostridiaceae bacterium
AGTTATCCGTCAGTTTGAATGAGTAAGTAATTGGCTGATACTTCATGAGGATAAACCACACCACTAGAGTACTCAACTCATTTTTAATTAGTTTGGATTCAAAAGAACAGAGGATGGTATAATGTAATGGATAAAAAACAAATATTAGATTACTATATTAATATTGGGAAAAATAACTCTGAAAAATATAAAATTGCACTTGTTGTCAATGTACGTGGCAAAACAAAAAATTATGCGGATTTTACCGGTTCCTCTGTAGTAAATGAATACTTTTCATTAACTCTTTATGAAGAAATTCAACGTACTCTGCGTAATGCAGGCTATGAAGTATGCACTTTTTTTGATGAAAATGAATTTATAAAAGCAGTATTAGAAAATAAAATTGGAAATCTAGAACAACTAATTGTTATGAATTCTTCGCAAAAAGGAACCCATATTGGAAGAAAATCATTAATTCCAGCTTTTTGCGGCTTACATAATATAAAATTTACAGGAAGTAATGCTTATACAGTAAGTTTATGTCGAAATAAATTCCATACAAATTGTATTTCAAAAAACATGGACTTATTTACCGCTGATACATATATCTATAATATAAAGTACGGTTGGATTTCTGGAAAGCCAGTATTAGGCGAGGAAGTTATTATAAAGTTAAACAATGAAGCTTGTAGTATTGGTATGACTAAAAATAATATATTGAAATATGATGAAAGTTCAGATGAAATTATTTCTGCTATGGCAAAAGAATATAATCAAGATATTGTTGTGCAAAAATTCATTTGCGGTTTTGAAGTTGAAGTGCCTATTGTCATGGGGAAAAACATTTGCTCTTTAGATCCTGTGGGTATAGAGTTAAATAATAAACAGTTTCTAGGGCAAGAGATATTAGATTACGAAATTCGAGGTAATCATAGCTTTAATTATTTTCATTTCAAGAATCAGTATCCTGAAATAAGCGAACGTATTAAGAAAAATTCTATACAAATCGGAAAACTTTTGGGAATTGAAGGTATCGGTAGAATTGATTACCGCATAACAGAAAATGGAGAAGCTTTCGTAACAGATATAGCAACAAATCCTCATATTACAAGAATATCTAGTATAGCAACCTCTTTTTCGTGGTTAGGATATTCTTATACTGATATGTTTTATACGATAATAGGATTGTCAATTGAAAAGTATGTATAAATTGTTATGTGTTTTTTTATAATGCAAATTATTTTTGGTAACTCTTACCAAAACTAAATTATTATTAAATATTGTTTTGGTAAGAGTCATTTTTGTTTATTATAAATCACTCCAATAAAACAATAAAGAATAGTGAAAGGTTTTTCCGAAAAACTGCCATGAACTATCCTGATAGATAGGGCAATCATTAAATAAAAAATCTTCTATATCCGAATATTGTTGAAAATCTTTCTTTTCAAAAAATTCAATTAACAACGAAATTTTATGCTTTAAAAAGATTTTATAATTTGCATTTTGCAGGTTATCTAAACATTCATTTAAGATATTTTTTGCTCTATCAAATTGACGAATATATGCTACTGCAATTGCTAAATTAATGCGAATACTAATGGCATACATCGTTTCATTATCATTATTAAAATCAATATTATTATACAGGTTATCTAATGTTCTATATGCGCTTTCATAATCATACATACGCATTTGCAAAACTGATAAATTGCACAATAGAAAAACTCGATCTGCATTACCTCCTACATTATCTCTAAATGTATTGCTATATATTTCTAAACATTTCTCTATAGAAATTTTTTTAGAAAATAAAAGAGCCAGAAGATAATTGTTCACAAAAATTTCCATTCTTGGGTATTTAATATCCCTATGACTCATTATAAAATGCTGAAGTTGAAGCGCGCATTTACCTGCTTCACAAAAATTGCCACATTGACATAATACACCTATATAGTTATTTAAGCATAGGAAATATTGTATAGGATAAATTTCTTTACAATCCATATTTACAAAGAATTCTATACTACTGCGCATATATTCTTTTGATATATTACAATCATGTATAGCATTTGATCTTCTTCTCAATATATTTATATATTTTATGGCATTATCATCATATTCTAATTTAGAACTTAACTGTATATATAATTCTTTTTCAATTTGCATTGCTTCATTACGTTTTCCCAAATGGATATTTGATGTCATATAAGTCATCATAATTCGTAGCCATAAATCAAATTCATTATTTACAGATGAAATTAATTGGTAAGAGCTTAAAATTCCCGCAGCCTTAATTCGGTCCATTGGGTTTAAAGTTTTTGTTAAAACCAAAGATAATAGTAAATCTTTTTCTGCTAGCAATTCTATAGGAATAATCGGTTCAATTTTTTCTAATATCTTTATTACATCAAAGTACTTTTGAATATAATATTTTTCAAAAGCCTTTTCCATAGCTTCAATATAAGAATTATATAGTGGATTTGTGGCGATATAGGATCTTGCCGAATCATGGCAGATATTTTTTTTCTGTAATCTAAAATCCTGTAATAGCGCTAATGATGCCATTATGCATGCATTTCTATCATTTCCAGAATTCAATTCATATTCCATTCGTTGATAATACTCAGAAGGATAAAGTTCTTTTACACATGTTGCCATTCTAGAAGAATAGATGGCTTTATTCTTTTTTGCTTTGAGCGCAAAAACCAACTTAATGAGTTCATGTGTAAAATGAGCATTTTTCTGATCTGATGTCGTCAGGTATATTTCGTTAGACTTATCAATCAAATTTGATAAGTCTATGCGACTACATTCGATTAACTTTTCCATTTCATACTTAGGAAAACTTAATCCTATAAATGAAGCGTATTTCAAAAGTTCAGAAATTTGTTCTCCCATATTTCCAAGATTTTGAAGTCGTTCCTTTATTAAAGAATCTAATATTTTTTCTTTCGAATCCTCTTCGTTATATGTAAAATCACCATTAGAATTAATTTTTTTTACAATATTTTTAATTACTTCCAGATGCCCAGATGACAGTTTAAAGATAATTTTTTTAACATTTTCATCTATATCCTTTTTGTTGTCAAATTCATTCAAAGCTTCAAGAAAATCAGAATATTCCAGATCAGGGAAATAATAATTATTTACTTTTTCTTTTTTGAGTATCTTTTTAATAACGTATTCTTGTGATTGACTTTCATCCGTAGTTATCAAAAATATGAATACAGTATCTTTAAAAAATGCAAAAGAAGATTTTCTATACTCAAAAATAATTTTTAATAATTCTAATGATTTAACATCAAGATACTGAAAGTTATCAATTACGACTAGACTTTTTTTGTTTTGAGACAGAAATCGTATTTTTAAGATAATATCCATTTCGGTTGAATTATCCAAAATATAACTAAGCTGCTCTTGTTTCTTATCCTTACCAAACATTGCGTTTTCATATAAAAAACTCAAAAATTCCCCCGCAGTTGGTATTTCTTTGATTATGTTAGATGTCAATTGGGCATTACCAATTTTCTTATAATATTTATTGAGCTTATCAGACAAACACTCCTTAAATGCATAATATTCCCTATTTTGACATAAAGAATCTCCTTGCAAATAGAATGAAATATTTTTACTATTTTCTGACTGAAAATGCTCTATAATATCATGGGCTAAATAGGATTTTCCACAACCCGATTTTCCATAAACCACATGAACTTCAGAATAATTCCATTCTGTTTTCAATTTATCTATAATATTTTTTTGAATTGTTAACATGTTTAATCATGGTTCCTTTAATGTAAAAATATGGTTTAAATACCGCAATTTATCCTCATGAAGTATCAGCCAATTACTTACTCATTCAAACTGACGGATAACT
>CAOKMR010000135.1 GCA_948469815.1 uncultured Clostridiaceae bacterium
AATCATCCCCACAAACACAAATTTATATAGTACACCTTTTCTGAAATTGCCAAAATTCTCCGTCCCTTATGGCAAAAATAAAAAATATGGAGAAGAGATTTTTTCCCTTTTCCATATTTTTATTTTGCTTATTTCTTTATTACGAATTTCTTTATTAGTATTATTCCGCTTCCTATTATTGTTACTACTACTAATGTTAATATTATTGGTAAATATTTGTTTCCTATTCCTGTTGGGTCTGATACTATTACTTTTTCTGATGTGTATTTTAGGTTTGTAGCAGCCATGTTTTGTATTCTACTTACTGAATTGTTTATTCTTATAATTCTTACATTGTTGTTATATGATTTTGTGTCTGTAGAACTATCGTTTACTGATATTACTTTTGATAATACTATTTCTTCTGATGCTGTTCCTCTTGGCTCTAAGTCTTTTATTAATCCGTTTTGAGAGTTTGATATTACTATTGTATTACTGTCATATACTTCTGATGCATCCATTTCTAATAGATTTGCTATTCTATCTTCTTGTTCTTGGCTTGCTTCTCCTATTGTAGGTTGTAAAGCTTTTTCTACATCATCATTTTGTTTTTGTCTATAATATTCTTGGTCAAACTCTCCTTTTGAAATGGTTACTAAATCCCAAGCTTTGTTTATTTCTGCTCCTGTATAACTTTGCTTTGTAAAGTTTAGATTTTTTGATATATAGTCTGCTACTTCGTTTGCTCCTGTTGTTGTTACTATTCTCTCATTCTTACTTTGATCTAATTGTTCCTTTTGTGTTACTCCTGATACTATCATACTTGTCCAGCTTGTTTGTTCTGGTCTTCTGAATAATAGTCCAGTTATTCCATTTACCCTAACTTCATTTTCATATGTCCTCATCTTATCGTTCTCATAGTAAATAATTTTTGTTGGATCTTCTTCATAAAATCCTAATGCTATTATTTTTTCATTTCGATCTTTATAATATGTTATTGTATCCATTGGACTTACATTTTCTATTGTTATTTTGTATGTTATTTCTAGTGTTGCTCCATTTACTAGCTCACTACTCATTGATATGTTAATATCATGTCCTGGTGCTGCTTGTACTACTGCTGGAACACCTTGATTTCTAATTGTTTCTGTGTCTGCATCAAATTGTACTGTTCCATTTTGTAACACCAATTTTATTCGTTCTACTTCTTTCTTTATCTCTAGTTTTGCTTCTGTTCTTGGTGTTAGTGCAAAGTCTATATTTCTTATTGTGTATGCTGGATCTTGTGCGTTTGTTTCTTCTTTGGCATATTCTATTTCTACATCTAATAATGATGTGTATGCATATACCATATAGTCTGTAGGATGTTTTAATAAGCTTGTTATATCACTATATTTATAAGTTTTTAGAAGTTCATTTACTTGCATTCTTCTATTTACTTCATCATATGCATCTGAATATCTAGTATCTGTTTCATTTGCATACCAATATTGATTATAGTTTTTATGGTCAATATCATTTAAATTTGTGTTTGGATTTGCTTTACCTGATTGATAGAATTGTCCATTGTATGCACTTTTAACTTTATGATCATTTAATTCAAATTCTGTTTCTGTATATGGGCTATATTGTTCTTTTGTATCATAGTTTGCAGTATCTCCATATATGAATCTTACTACATATTGACCTGGAATATATTCTGTAAATTTGTAATATCCGTTTTCATCTGTTTTTGTTTTTGCTCTTACAAATTCTTTTACATATTCTGTTCCATTTTCTTTTACTTTTTTAATTTCTACAAGTTCTGCTGTAATGTCTTTTGCACCATATGAATGTTCAAATTCAGGATATAGTTCATTGTCTCTCCATTCATTTGCTGGCTTGCCTACTGTCTCCCAAACATTTCCTTCTATAGTTCTTGTTGCGTTTGGATCAACAATTACAAATGCTGATGCTCTATCCCAGTCATCTTCTGTCTTTTTATTATTTTCTTCATTAAATATTCTAAGTTGTTCTTTGTCTAAGTTTCCTGGCATTGATACTGCATCATATACTCCTGCTGCTCTATAATTTTGCCCTGAATTTACAGGTGATGTATAATCATACTTATATTTATCTCTAGTACTTTCTGGGTCTGCCTCTCTTCTAAAGAATGTTGAATATGCATTTATTTCTGCTCTTGTATATACTGTTATTTTCTTATTTACATTACCTTTTTCAAGTGCATCTTGTAATATTAGATATGCATGGTTTCCATCTTCTGGTCTGTTTTCATTTTTATAAGTACAATTGAATTTAGAATGTGTAGTTGAGTTTTCACCTAGTCTGTATGTTATATATACTGCTATCATTTGATTATTTTCTAATATTATATCATTATCAAATGATATGAATAGTTCTTTTCCTATTCCTAAGTCTCCACCTGTTTCTGATGCTGTACCATATTTACTATGTTCATTAACTTTTATTCCAATGTTTTCACCATAATAGTCTTTTAAAGCTTTTTCTTCTCTTTCTGTAACTCCACTACTATCACTTTTACTTGGATATAAGAAACTTCCAGTTATTCCTGTTAATGTTTTTCCTCCTGTGGTTTTATATGTATTACTATATGAATAATAATTTGTATCTATATATGATACTATCTCATTTACACTTGTTGGCATAGACGAGTTGTTCTTAACATTAATTCTATATGTAATGTACATTTGGATTGGTGCATAACCCTCTGGATATGATGCTTCTCCTGAAAGTATTCCTGATGTTCCTGTTAAATTCTCTCTTGCATATTCTGCATAATTATAATCTGCTGTTGCTACATTTTGAGTAACATGTGCATTTGCATCTGTGGCATTTATTTTTACACCCTTCCTATCAAAAGTACCAAAATTATATGTCTCATCTTGTCCATTTATTGATACTACTGCTCTATATAAATCTTTGGTTAATTCTAAGTCTGTTGTTGGTCTTTTTATAAGTCCTAAGTTTATATGTAATTGTCCATTATATATTATTCTATAACCATTATAGGTTGTTTTTGCATCCTTTGCTGTTATTCTGTTTCCTTGTTCGTCTGTTAATACAAATTTATCATATATTGGATATAGTTGTATACTATTTAGGTCTGTTATTCCATCTCTTATTGATTGATTTCCTGCATATGCTTTTATTCTACAGTCCCAGATGTATTGTAATACTTGTTTTGCTTCTATTTGATTTGATGAGCTACGAATTATCGGCCAATATATAGCATTAAAGTAATCTTGACTTTCTCCTAATTTCTGTTTTGCCTTTAAGCCTCTTATTTGATCTGCTACAGCATTTTTATAGCGTTGAATTATTCCTTCTTTGTCTTGTATTTCGTTTACACTATATACCCTATTATACCAATTACCATTACTATCCTGTGATAAATAAGTTTGTGGGTCTCCAAATATAGCTGTTGTCCTATATGAGGCTGGATATGAACTTATCGTTTTAAATTTCTCGTTTAAAGCATTTCTTCCACTTACTAGTTCTGAACCCTTAGATGTATTATTCCATTTTTCTGTACCTGGAGGTCCTTCTGTATTATATTCTGGTACTCCTGCTCCATATGTATTGGTGTAGAGCATTCCATCATATACGAATGCTACAAAGTATTTATGCGTTGGATCTAACCCCTTGAATATATATCTTCCTTCACTATTTGTTACTACTGGATTTGAACTTCTATATACATTTGCTAATTTACCTGTTGTTTTGTCATATAATCTTACTTCTATTCCTGCTAATGACACGTCATTATTATCTTTTAATCCATTTACTGTTTGGTCTTTTCCTTCTGGCATGTCTTCCCAAACATATCCTGCTAAATCCAT
>CAOKMR010000136.1 GCA_948469815.1 uncultured Clostridiaceae bacterium
CACTCCAACTAACTTCTTCTCCATATGCTTTGTCTTCATCTATTACATTTTCCCATTCTGTAAATGTTCCATCTGCTTTTTCATATCTTTTTTGTACTGTCTGCCTATATGAATTTGTACCTTCGGTTGCATTTGCTTTTAGTGTTAAATCTTCTGCTGGCATGGTAAACTTGTAACCACTCTGTTGTGAAGAAAAATCTACTTCTCCTCCATCCGTCTTTTTCGTCCATTTATCCCATGTATATGAATGTTCTGCGGTCGAGTCTGCTAGATCCGCCGAAATTGTAACCTCTTGTTCATATAGGTAACTTCCATATCCTGTTACTTTCTCTATTCCTGTCCCTGATTCTAGATTTAAATTGTAACTTTTTCTTTTGTAATAATAGTTTACTTCTGCTTTTCCATCTTCTGTTATTGTTATTTCTTGTAATGGCGGTGATTCAAAGCCTTCTCTATCTATTGTTGGTGGGGTAACTTTTGAACCAACTTGACCTTCAAATTCAGTCTGTATTTGCTCTCCTACTCTTTTTGTATAATTGTTTTCATTACGAACATTTGCGTCTCCGTCAACGTTTTGATCCCAGTGGTAAACATTGTAAGTAATATCACAACCCTCCCACTCAGCAATTAGGGTTACATTATTATTACCCATTGTATATATATCATTAAATATTTGTTCTGTTCCATCCAATTTCCATCCTACAAAACGGTATCCGTTCCTTTCAGGTATAGGAAGTACATAATTTTCTCCATTAGCCAAATAAAAATACCCTTTATTATTAGAGTTACCGCCCATTAAAATTCAACTTTAATTTGTGAGCTATTTTTTCTACATTGACGAAAGGATTTAATCCCAACGCATTGGATCCGTTTATATCGACATTACCCTTATCTCTAAAATTACTGTACATCTCAATCTCTGTCATATCAACAGTTAATTCACTTCTACCATAGTATCCTGCTTTGCCAGGAAACAACGAACCACCTCCACCTCCAACACATAATTTTATTCTGCAAGTCTCAAAGTTTGTATTGTTCACAGTAACATATCTATGACAAACAGGACACTCCACATCGGCTTCACCATCTATTATCCCTTCGTAAATCTCTGTAGCTCTACCAGGGCTCGAGTTACTTACTTTTACTTCTGGAACAGGAGCTCTAGTAACCGTTGATAATCTTCCAGTTGGATCAAGACCATGACTTATTACCACATGCCCACACCCAAAAGAAACTCCTCCAATTGAACCTGTCCTAATCGCCATGCTCGACCCTGGACCTCCTGAAGCATATCCCAACAACGAGTCCCCAATCGACAAACCAATACCATAACCTCCTCTCTCAAGCAAAAACGTTTTATCTTTACTTTCAATAATAATTTCCGAACCACTCCCTCCATCGTATTTAATCGTATTTAAAACTTCTCCTTTACTCAAAATAACATCACCCGTAACCCTACTACCTTTACCGCCCAAAGTATCCTCCTTTTCCACCATTCAGTTCTATTTTGTAGATTCCATCTTCTGGCACAGTATATGTTTCTCCTGCTTGTACTGTTGTTGTTTCTGCTAATATTTCTTCTTTGTTTGCTTCTACATCTCTATTTAGTTCTGCTGTTTCTGCTAGACGCCCAAAGGGCTCCCCTACACATATTACTGCTATTATATTTATTAGCACAAGCACGACTATTAAGGGCACTATTATTCGTGTCCTTTTTCTTATATTTTTATTCTTTTCATGGGTAGACCTTATGGTATCTGCCCCTACAGTATCTTTTAGATTATGCTTGTGTGTGTGTGTGTGTGTGTGTGTTACAGCGCCAACGGTTTCACGTTTTTGGCTTTTCTCGTTTTTTCCTTTCCATATTTTTTTCATTGTGCTTGCCTCCTTGTATAATTTCTATTTTATTTATAGTTTAAAACCCTCCGTCAGCCTTCGGCTGCCACCTTCCTTGGATAAGGGAGGCAAGAATCTACTCTGCCCCTTGGCTCCCTTATTTAAGGGAGATGTCACGCAGTGACTGAGGGTTCTTGTGCTCTTTCTTCATTCTTTTATTATATTATCTTCGCTTTTCTTTGTAAATGGTAGTTTATTCTACTAAAAACAAAAAAATCCGCATTTATTTACGGATTTTTTGGTTTTTTAGTTTATTTTTTATTTGTTAAGTTTTTATTTCAGCTTTGTAATATTTTGCGTGTTTTCTTAGGGAAATTATTATTTGAGCAAACAATATGCAAAAAAGACTAGTTTAGTAATTCTTTTATCTCGTAAATAATATGAACATGACATAGTTTTACCCTCTCTTCGATAATATGTTTTATAAATTCAAACTATTCTCATCTAATAGAAAATTATATATTCCTATTGTAGTAATTCCATTATCATCTCTTCTAGGTTTAATATTATCTTTTACCACAATAATTTTTTTAAATGAATCTTTAATATTAACTAAAGAATTATTTTCTTGTTTTAATTTATCTGTATTTGTAATAGAAAATGCTGATTGTATATAATATTTTTTACTTCCTTGTGTTGCAATAAAGTCTACTTCATAATTTTTTAGTACAGTCTTTCCATTTTTACCTGTACCATAAACACTAACAACACCTATATCAACATTATACCCACGAATTTTTAACTCATTGTATATGATGTTTTCCATTACATGATTTTCTTCAGTCTGTCTAAAATTCAACCTAGCATTTCTTAATCCAATATCTTCAAAATAATACTTATATGGTGAATTAATATATTTCTTACCTTTTATATCATATCTTTTTGTTTTATTAATCAAAAAAGAATCTTCAAAGTATTCTATATATCTAGATATTGTTTTATCACTAATAATTTTATTTTTTTCACTTTTAAATGTATTAGATAATTTTAATGGATTTGTAAGAGAACCTATTGCAGATGATAAAATATCTAATACTTCATCTAATTCTATCCTATTTTTTATCTTTTTATGCCTTTCAAGAATATCTGATAAATATACTTTTTCAAAAAGTGATTTTAAATATTCTTCTTTTTCTTCTTCTGTTTTTTGAGATAAAATTAGTGGCATACCTCCATAATTATAGTATTCGTCCCATGCCTCTTCTATACTTCCTTTATATGCAGATGTAAATTCACTAAAACTTAAAGGATAAACATGTATTTCATCGCCACGTCCTCTAAACTCAGTTATTACATCAGATGATAAAAATTTTGAATTACTTCCTGTTACATAAATATCTACATTTTTTATATGCATTAAACTATTTAATACTTCTTCAAATTCATTCATGTACTGAACTTCATCAAGTAATATATAATACAATTCATCATCTAAAATTTTATCTTTTACAAATTTTAACATATTATCTGGATTTCTTAATTCCTTGTTGGCTCTATCATCTAAAGCAATATCTATTATATGTGATCTTTTTATACCTTTATCTACTAAATAATTATAGTAAATATTGAATAATAAGTACGATTTACCAGATCTTCTAAGTCCTGTTATAACTTTAATAAGCCCATTATTTTCTTTACGAATTAATTTATTCAAATAATTATCTCTTTTTATTTCCATGCATATACCCACTTTCTATTTCTAATTTTAAACTTTAAGAGCTGTATTGTCAAGATTTTAATGACGAATTTCTTTGGAATTCCATTTTTTTTCGTCATTATAGTTTTCTAGACAATTGCTTTTTCTATAGTCCTTTTAAATATTTTAACAAAATTCCAGTGATTTTCACTGGAATTTTGCTTTATTTTACAATTTCACTATTTTAAAAATTTTATGTCTTTTATTTCTGGTTCTTTTCTTTTGGTTGCATATATTGTTATG
>CAOKMR010000137.1 GCA_948469815.1 uncultured Clostridiaceae bacterium
AGTCATCAAAGTATAACAGCGGCACAGGCGGCTATTCAGAAATAATGCCATAGGAATTTGGGTACTCGCAGGCAAAAGTATTGAAGAATGGCTTAAAATCAAGGGTTTTAAGGCTTGGTGGGGTTCATCACGGTGGGTGGTGGACCCCGCTTTTTCGTGTTTTTTGATGCCGCTGATAGGATGGCGATTGATATAATATGGCAAAACCTCGGACTTTTGCCAAAAGGTTTAGTTTTGCCAAATTGTATAGGGTTTTGCTAAAAGGTATGCAAAATTTGTAGTAAATTATGATATAAAATAAAAAATGTAAAAAATCGTATGATTATCTTGTGAATTGCCGAAGATTGTAGTATACTCCTTATTATGGATATCCATAATTTGCTAAATGGCAAATTGAGCATAACAAGATTGCTCTGTCCGATTAAATGTTTTTCTATGCATTTAATTGGGCTTTTTTTATGAATATATAATTAAATACATGAGGAGATTGTCAATGGAAGCAAGGATGCATATGCCAAGTGGCTGTGAAAGAACACAAAATATTGTGGTGGTAAGTGATTTTATTAATTCTTTGAAGAAAGCAATGAATTGGGGAAAAGCAGAGAAGTTACCAGAAGGTGCATATTATCCATTATATATTGGTGAAGATTTATTGGAACGTATGAATACAGCAGATAATCAAATTGTATGGGGAAGACGAGGAACAGGAAAGACACACTTATTAAAAGCATTTTCACAGATGATTAATGAAAGCCAAGAAGAATATAAAATAGCATATTATCTATCGTGTGATAATATAAAGATGGAAACGCCAGTCAATATGGTGTTTGATAGCGATATGCAAAGAATGAAATATTTTGCGAGAGAAACATATAAAGCTTTTTTGGTAAATATTATTGAACAAATAATTGATTCATACCAGAAGCAATTAGAAAACAAGTATACTTATAATGAAAAAGGAGAACAGCAGAAAGAAGAGATACAAAAAAAAGTAGATAACTGTTTGACAAAACTGTTAGAGATAAGTACAACAGGAGTGCCGAGAATTATTGAAACATTTGAAAAGAAAAGCATAAATGTAAAGAACCAAAAGACAAATGAAAGAGGAGGTGGAATTGAAGGAGAATTGTCACTTCCTAATATTGTAGGTTCAATTAAAGGTTTCTTCTCCAGGAATAAAATGAGCAAAGGAGAAGATTCGGAGGCTAGTGAAATAGAACAAAAAATAGAATACAATTTTAGCTTTTCTGAAATTCAAAAAGAAATCGGTAATCTTATCAAAGCATTTCAAATTGATATGATTTATATTTGTATTGATGAATTATGGTTAATTGATGACAAAAACAATATATCTTTTCAGCCGATGTTTTTAGATTATTTACGGCAAACTTTTTTTGGGCAAAGAGGGATAAGCATTAAGATTGCATCTATTCGTGAGACAACAAAGTTAAACAGCAAAACCTCTGCTACAAATTGCTATGGATTGCAAAGTGGACATGATATAGTGGAATTAGCAAATTTAGATTCACTTCAAGATAAAGAAAGTGTTAAGATAAAAAAATTTTCTGATATTTTAACTATGCGAATTAATTTTTTTAGCGATGAGAATATTCCATATAATAAGCCATATATTTTGAAAACTATCTTTAAAAATGAGAGATATTTTAGCGAAATGATTGCTATGTCTAATGGGATTCCAAGAAATTTTTTGCGCATCTTGCAATTATGTTTAGGGAGAATAAATTATGATTTAGGACGATATTTTGTTCACATTTATTTAATATCTGAGGTGGTAATGGATATTTATTTAAACGAAAGAAGATCCAATATGCCAATGAATGATGCTTCTGTATATAATGTTATTAATAAGTATATAGAAACAAACCAAAATATATTTTTTGTTATATCTACAGAACAAGTAAAAAAGTTTTCTGTTGATATAAATAATTTGATTTACACGGAGATTTTACATAGGATTCCTAGTTCAATTACTCCAAATAAGATTATGGATTCCTACAAAGCATATTTTGTAGACGCTGGAAAGTATTTATATTTACTTAAAGAAAAAGATAGGGAGGGATATTTAGCAGCATTGACAAATTTTGCATTGGTTATTCCAGATGACCTTTTGGAAAATTTGGAAAAATATACTGTGGATTTAGAGAAAGCATCCGCTGATCACATTGAATGTCCTAATTGTGGGGCAATAGTTAGTAGAGGAAATCCGGTATATAAAAAATATAATTGTTGTAATTATTGTAGTTTTGAGTTCGAGGGATAAAGCAGAAAGATTATGGTAAGAAGAATGCGAGGAGGAATATTATGCGAAAATGTATATTTTGTGGTAGGACAGAGGCCGAATTTATTGATGGTAATAAATGGACGGAGGAACATATAATTCCAGAATCTTTAGGAAATGAAACTTTAAAGATATATGATGTGTGTAAACAATGTAACAGTGGATTAGGAACATATGTAGATAAGTATTTTGTAGATCATATGTTGGTTAAGATAATTAGACAGAATTTAGGACTAAAGGGACAAAGTGGAGAGGTTCCAAATGCATTTAAGGAAGGAAGAGATAAAAATGGGCATTTGGTGCGAGTTGATTTGGATTACAAACCGCATATAGTTCAATATGTGGAGCAGAGTGAAAATAAATTAAAATTTGTTGCCCCAACTGTTGAAGAAGCAAAAAAAATGGCTTATAAGAAACTAAAAAGGATGAACATGACAGATGAACAGATTAAAAATGAATTTGATAAGATAACTAATGTCAAGAATGCAGAGTATCGACCGGAAATTGGATATGATATAACTGTTGAATTTAACAGGTTTTATATGGAAGCATTGAAAATAGCATATGAATATGCAATTTATAAATTAGGAAATGTATATTTAGAGGATAAAACTGCAAAAACGATAAAGGAGTATCTGTATAGAGCGATTAAAGGAGAAATGAAAAAAGAATGTTCGGAATGTCCCAATGTATGTATGGCACCAGAATTTATAAGTAAAATACTGAGCAATGTAAAAGGGATAAATTGTCATATGCTTTTTTTGCATCCAGATGCAGAAAATAAATTAGTTGTTCAGGTAATGTTATTTCTTAATCCAATTTTTTCTTTTAGTGTTTGCATTTCGGAAAATGCAACTCAATATGGAATAGTAAAAGAGTTGCCAATTGAAATAGTAGATATTAAGTACGAAAGAAAAGAGTAATAAGGGACTTTTCGTGAGGTTCAAAGTGTTTTTCGGATTGTTTGAGATCTTGTTGGATTGTCTGAAAATGCTGTTGGAATTTGAGCGATATTGTCGAATCCTGTCAGGGTGTCTCAGTTTCCGGTGGATAAAATTGCGGAAAGCCCACAAAGCCCGAAAATACGGCATTCTTGGCAGTACATAGGTCTGAAATTTACATTTTTATCTTGTGTTTTTAGGGGCAATTTTACATTCGGGAGTGGGCGAACTTGTGTTCTGGGGTTCTTTTGCCAAATAGTATAAACGATTTGGCGAAAGTCGGATACAATTTGGCGAAAGTGAAACAATTTGGCAAAACCCGGTAGTTTCACCAAATTGTATAGGGTTTTGCTAAATAGTGTATGAGTAAAGCGGTAAAAAGATAGTGGAAAAATGATAAGACAAGGGAAAAGGGCTGTTTCGATAGTCCTTTTTTCATGTTCTAAGATATCACAATTCATTTCTTTATATTTCAAAATTCACAGATATTTTTATAGTGGTTCAGAAAATAATAAGTTGGAAAGCGGGGAAATCAGTCTGCAAATAAAAAGTCAAGCCCCAAAATGATAAACTTTAAAAATTTCGAAT
>CAOKMR010000138.1 GCA_948469815.1 uncultured Clostridiaceae bacterium
TGGAATTATAAAATCAAACCCAATTGTAAGGATTAATTTATTAACAGTTCCTAACTATTAGAAATATCAAGACAACGTTGATCATAGACTGTAACAAATTAATACTTCCTCTTTTATACTGAAATTGTATTTGGAATCCACAGTAAAGGACACATATTGCCACCGATAAAAATGAATTTTTTCTTTTTTCAAAAAAGCATTTCCAAAATCTATTAACAATCCAAACTGCTGTAAGAGCCATCGAAAAATTAAAAATGCCATTTTCTAATAAATCATGCATCTATCTCACCTCCCAGCATCCGAGTATATTGTTCACCAAAATTTTTCTGTCTATCCTCACTTATTGACAGCTTTATTCCATTTGTCAAAGTTACTTCTGTTTTAGAACGTGATTTTATGTGATGATAATTCACAAGATATGATTGATGAATTCTTAGAAACGGAACTTTTCCGCCTTCTATCTGCGCCTCTACTTCGGACAGCTTTCCATTAAAAGTTTCTACATATCCATTTTTTATATACAAATTAATTCTCCTGCCTCTGCTTTCAAAGTAAAGTATATCTATACATGGAATTTTGTATTCTTCGCTTTTATACCGATATACAAAATACAATTTTTTGCTAGAAATTTTTCTATTTGCATCTAAAAATGTATCTGCAAAGTATTTCGTTTCTATTGGTTTCTTAATAAATGCAAAAACATCTAACCTGAAAAGTTCCATTATATATTTGTCATATCCTGACACATAAATCAATAAAACATTCTCATCAGTTTTTCTAATATTTTTAGCAGTTGTTATTCCATCACCATTTTCCATTTGAATATCTAAGTATATGAGGTCATAAATTGTTCCTTTTAATATCTTTTCTTCTAATGATTTACCATTATAAAATATATCTGTGTCTACTAAAATTTTTTCATTGTTACAGACTCGTAAAATAATACTTTCTATTTGACTGGCTATAATATTTTCATCATCACAAATTGCAACCTTAATCATTTATATACCTCTTTCGTTTATACCGATTTATCCACTATACTTCACTATCTTCTGCACGAAAAAACTCTTCATAATTTACGTCTAAAATTGATTTTAACAGCTTCAGATCGCTTGCCTTTATGTTTCTTCTACCAGTTTCTATATTAGCCAATGTACTCCTCGACATAATACTTCCCCTTAATTGCATTTTCGCTACAATGTCTCCTTGTGTCATATTTTTTTCAATCTTACTCTTTGAATATTCCTCCCCAGTGGAATATCTGCTAAAATCCACTGCATTTTTTCCTCCTTGTGACTAATTAGTAACATTTTTAAATTAGTATATACAAAAACCACACGAAGCTTGTCACTAATTAGTGGCATATACAAAAATATTTTTACTTTATTGTGATTCATGCGACAAATTGTCAATAGATTAAGTGATAAAACACTAGAGAAAACAGAATACAAGAAAAATGAATAATCTGGACAGAATTACACCGCCTGTCCGGTCATAGGAAGCCGCATATGACGCAACTTGATTCTGCATCCGATATTCTGCTTGTATCATCTCCATTTGTAAAGCCTGCTTCGCACTGCTTGCGCGGCAAGGGCTTGACAAACGAAGCCAATACAAGATTATATCCCCTAAGCAGAATTAAGTCGGTTTCCAGTATTCGAAATACTGGTTCCCAATTTGCCGGAATTATGGTTTCTTTGGACAAGAATATTTAAAAAATTCATAATAAAAAATTCCTGTCGTGCCAATAAGTAATTATCATCTTACTTACCTACACAACAGGAATCTATATATACTAAAATACAAGTTGTTTTTATAAAGAACTATTTTGACCAAACTTTTATATAATTATCCTGAGTTCCATAAAAAATAGTTTCGTAATCTTTTTCAATTGGATTAACACCATATGTTATAACCTCTTTTTCACCATTTTTTATTTTTTCATTTAATATGGAACGGTATAATGCAATATATAAATTTTTCCCATCTGGTACAACATCCATTCCGCATCCCACGTAACCATCTTTAGTTTGCATCTCAAGAAAAATTTTGCCATCTTTTTCTTCCAAGTCTATTGTAACCTGTTCTGCTGGAATAATACTCCCTTGATATATAAATAGTCCATAATATATGCCTATTATTAAAAGTAAAACAGTAAAGGCTATGCTTATACCTTTTAGGAAAGCAATCCCAATAGATTTTCTCCATTTATGTGCAATTCCGTCAAGTATATCATTTTTCGTATCGCTTTCAACATTTTTCAATTTAGTTTCTATCTTATGCATATTAAAAATTTTTGCGCACTTATCACATTGCTTTAAATGATTCTCTATTATTTCTTTAGTTTCATTTGAACAAACTTGATCAATGTACATAGGTAATAGATCCTCTATTATTTTACATGGTATTTTATTCATATAAATCTTCCTCCTTTAATTTATTAAGAATTTTTAATTTAGCTCGATAAAAAATTACTCTTGCCCAATTTTCACTATTTCCAAAAATAGTACCTATTTCTTTATAAGATAATTCACTAAAAATTCTTAGGTAAAACACTTCCTTATAAGGTTCTTTCATAGAATGTAATATTTTTAACATATATAAAACTTTTTCCTGTTCTAAAAAAGCATCCTCTATCCGAACAGTATCACACTCCATATTTTCGCATAAGCTATAATCAACTGAAAGTTTGTTTTTCTTGTTTTGTTTATAGTATTCATTTTTCGCAATTTGGCATAACCATGTTCTAATTTGACATTCTCCCCGAAAGTCTTTATATTTTTCCAAAGCCCTGAAGAATGTTTGTTGGGTTATCTCTTCGGCTAATTCTTTATTACAACAAATTGATAAAATATATTTATAAACATATACAAACTCCATTTCATATATCTTACTAAATTCAATATCTTCCATTTATTCCCTCCTTTCATAATATTAGAGTCAAATATCATGCTTTTGTTACAAAATAAATAAAATCCACTCTAAATTTTTTAACGCTTATACTTCGGTAAAAGATTTATAACCTAAATTCCACATATAATTATAACGAGCCAGTACTTACAAGGATTTGAGTGTCCTCCTCGTTATAAAAAATTTTTACTATGCATTTTTTTGTTCCAGTGTTTGCAAGGGTTTAAAACCGTCATTATTATTTATTGTGGGATTTAGGTTATTATAATTTTAATTCAAATTTTGTTTCATATACATTTCATGAAAAAAACCCTTTTTCTGAATCAAAATTTCATAAGAACCATCCTCAACAATTTTCCCATCTTTCATCACAATTACCCTATCAAAATATTTGCACAATTCCATTTTATGCGTAACTAGAATTATAGTGCTTTTTGAAAATTTATCACATATATCCTAAAATCCCGAATAATTTTATACACTGGTGAATAAATCCTGTATTTATACGGGTTTGACAAAAACAGTGTATAAAGCAATAATTATACACTGTTTTGCAAAAAGTTAGAAAAATCAAAGCTTTGAGA
Organism: uncultured Clostridiaceae bacterium; assembly: GCA_948469815.1. Lineage (GTDB taxonomy): Bacteria > Bacillota > Clostridia > TANB77 > CAG-508 > CAKPSH01. The sequence continues at coordinate 3,495 of CAOKMR010000138.1, forward strand.
GCAGTGTATAATTTTGAGTCGGGAATTTAGGATATATATTTAAATATTTTTTTCTCAGTCTTTATATCTAAATTTGAAGTAGGCTCATCCAATATCAATATTTTTGCTTGTTTTCTTTCCAGCGCTCTCTGAATCGCCAATTTTTGCCATTGCCCTCCTGATAGTTCTCTTCCACAATTATCAAGCTGCCCAAGTATTGTATCTAAGCCTTCCGGTAAATCTGAAAGAAAGTCAATAATATCGTTATTAATTAGTGTCTGCTGATTAAGCAAATATTTGCAACTTCCAACTCTTACATCTGC
>CAOKMR010000139.1 GCA_948469815.1 uncultured Clostridiaceae bacterium
AACTTTCTTCAAACAACTTTCAAAACGGCATTGAACAGTTTTTTGGAAGTCAGACGGTTTCATCAATCTCACCCCCTTTCCCGTTATGACATGAAAAGCATTTATCCCTCTTTCCGCACCATATAGGGAATGAAAGGTGTGATTTGCTGACTAAATTTACAAAAAAAGTTGAAAAAACTTTTTAATAAAGCAAAAACAGCCCATTTGAATGTAACTACACAAACAGACTGTTTTATAAATTCTATTGATATGAAATTTTAATTCTAGCAAAGGGTATGATGATTGTAATACTAGGGTAAAATATTTATCCAGTTGGGAACGACAGAACATTCTTTCGTATGTAATCATGGTATAAGCCCCCTTTAACCAGAGCCATACCTTTTATACTTCCAATGAAAAAGGACAGTTCTGGTCATATCCAAAACCGCCCCGTTATTTTTCAAGACACATAAAAGTATATTATCTAGGAACGGTTTTTTTTATTTACCGCACACGATAACAGCTTTTGAATTATTACTGCATACTATATGCAATTTTAACGTATTCTAAATATACATCATGAAGTATAAACTCATGATAGGTGATTTAAAATGAGAAAAACAAAAGAAACACATACTTTTGATTTCAAACCGCTAGGGCTGGCAATCAGAAAAGCCCGTGAGAGAGCAGGACTTTCTCGTAATGATTTAGGCGATAAGGTATTCTATGGGGAACGCCATATCGCCATATCGCAGATATTGAAAATATCGGGTCGCACCCAAGTTTTCAATTATTCCATGATTTAGTTACCATGTTCAATATACCAGTTGATGAATATTTCTATCCAGCAGAGAAAGTTGAAAAAAGTACAGTTCATCGTCAGATAGAAACTTCACTTGATTTATTGAGTGATAACGAATTAAAAATTATTCAAGGTACGATTGATGGTATCTTAAACAGCAGAGAGAGCAAGAAGTAATCAGCTTTTTGTTTTATTTTTTCATAGCTTAGACACTCTTATTTGCTGATCTGCTCCGCAGGTAACAAATAAGAGCCGACAATCTATAAGTTACAATAACCTACAAATTATCGGCTCTGCGTCTTAGCGTCTGGCTCTTTGATAATAGTTACTCTTCCATGTTCTATATTGATTAAAGTTTCCGTCTTACACTTTGGACAGAACAAAGGGAAATTTACCAGTTCCGTATCTTTTCGCACTTTAGTTCTTGTCTTATTATTGCAAATGGGGCATAATACCCATGACTGCATTTCCATTGAAACACCACCTTTTATTTTAAAGGAATACAAAATTCACATAAATGTGATGAAATTTTTGAGAAAGCATATCGTTCAATAATAGGCTTTGAAACATCTATTGATAAATCAGCAGTTAATGTCTGAATGTTCTTCCAAAAATCTGATACACTTTCCTCAGTATGTTCAACCTCAAATATAGCGTAGCAACCATTAGCAATATTACGGACAGGTAAATCATATTTACTCTCTTTATTAGAAATAATAATACCTACATCATATCGTTGTCTTTCTTCTGAAATGTACATAGGATTATCCAAAGCTATACCAAGTATAATGGTTTCTTTTTTTAGTAAACCTTTCTCTTTTAAATACGCTTTAAAGGTTTCCATTAAGTGTTTATTCTCCAAACCATACTTACCAACTCTACGCATATATGCTATCTTAATGTCTTCAAATTCTTCAATTTTCAAATTATTACCTCCTTCTTAAAATGAATATCAAGCTTGATAAGGTAATCGTAAGGGCAATTAAAATGAATTTCAAGAACTTTTTTAAATTGGCAAAAACTTTTTTAAATTGCAAAACAAATGAATATTAAAGAAATTAAACTTTTGTTTTCTTCGTAATCTTATAAATATATTCTTCTGGTGTGGGGCGTTTATTTCCAAAATACCTTTTGAAATTTGCCTGCACCTTTGGGTTTGTACTATTCATAGCTTCATCAATCGTCGCTTCTATATCAGCCCGGACATCAGCCAATGATACACCACCAGCCTTTGCACCTGCTTTCAAGGCTTTTTTTATATCTCGTTTTTTTATTCCCATCACGCTAATCATTCCCCTTTAATTTACAATGATAAATCACGTTTCTTAAATTTTTCCATAGCTATAACCCAAAACAAAACTGCACTAATCAACAATACACCTAGACACATAAAACTTCTTGTATCATATTTAATTATATTTTCTGGACTGAATAGTGTTAAAGGTGTAAAGTTTTTTAAAAATTCTATATTATCACTTACTTGTGATAACATTTGTATTAGGAAAAAAACCATTCCCAATCCTGCACCAAGTCCAATGGAAAATTTAAGTTCATTGAATAAACAAGCAAACAGAAAACAAAGTGATGATAAAAATATTTCAAGTACAAGTAAGCCTAAATTTATGAGCAGAAATTTTGCAATTTCCATTTCTCCAGTAAACATTAGATTACTAACAAAAATAATCAATCCAGTTGCATAACAAATTAAAATAAGTAGTCCTACCAATAAAACTATAAATTGTGTAAGGATAATTTGAGTACGACTATAATGCGTATTCAATAAGTATGCCATAGAACCCTTATCAATATATTTAGCAACTAATTTATAACACATTAAGATTATGTATATAAAAGGTATCAATATTAAGATAAAGCCATACAAATAATTGTTTAAGAAATCTAATAGTGTCGTCCCAGGGTTTTTCATTCCAAAGACTGCGAAAAACTGTGGCATACTCTTAGCAAGTTCATTTATTCCAGCACCTAATTCTGGGTCATACATAGCTGTTATAATACCCGCATAAAGAGTAATAACCGCTAAAAATAGCACGATAATTTTACTGTTTGATTTCAATTCGCTTTTTAGTAATGGAATACTCATTTTTCACTACCTCCGTAATATTTCATAAATACTTCTTCTAAATTTTGGTATCTTGCATTTATATCTTCAATATTGAATTTACTTAATTCACGAATTAAGTGATTGATATTTTGATTTGACAACAAATACACCACATTGTTTTTTCGATAACTATTTGCAGAATATAATTCTTGAAAATGAATTGCATCTTCCATATTTGAAAATGAAATTTCATAATGCTTATTCATTTTATTCCTCATAGCATTTATATTTTCGTCTGCCACCAAACGCCCATCTTTTATCATTACAATTCTTTCACACGTGTTTTCGATTTCTTCAAAGATATGTGACGACATCAATATCGTTTTTCCTTTAGCCTTTTCTTTTTTTATTAAATCAACAAATTTAGTTTGCATAAGAGGGTCTAATCCCGTTGTAGGCTCATCTAAAATCAAAATAGGTGTATCTTGCATAAATGCAATGATTAGCCCTATTTTTTGTTTCATTCCTTTAGACATTTTTTTGATTTTGATTTTGGTATCAATGTCAAAATATGCAATCAATTCTCTTGCGTATTGTAAATCTGTAATATTTTTCATATCTGCCATAAAATGAATAAATTCTGCTCCCGTCATGTTATCCATAAATGCAATTTCTCCCGGAAGATAACCGATTTTTTCTTGAACTGAATACGCATTTTTAAAACAATCCATATTTAATATTTTTGCTGAACCATTGTCTGCTTTAATAAATCCCATTAAATGCCTAATAGTTGTTGTTTTTCCTGCACCATTAGAACCTAAAAAACCTACAATTTCTCCTTGTTTTAGAGAAAAGGATAAATCAAATATTCCCTTATTATTTCCAAAATCTTTTGTCAGATTGTTGATTTCTATTACATTCATAAATATTCCTCCTTATAACATAT
>CAOKMR010000140.1 GCA_948469815.1 uncultured Clostridiaceae bacterium
AAATATTGCTATCATCATTAGTGTATCTGCTATTATTTCTGCTATTATGTTTTTTGGTTTTCTTCTGTGTGTTCTAGTCATTTGTTATGCTCCTTCCTCAAAAATTTCCATTCCTTTTGTTTGTAGTATCTCTTTGAATTTATCTAATTCTATACAGTATCCCCCAAAATTTGTTCCATATTTTTTACAGAAAGCTGTTGCTTTATTTGGATTTACTCTATAATTATCTGTAATATCTTTGACATATAGTAATTTCGGTAAATTTTCTTTATTTTTTAAATCTTCTAAGTTTTGATTTATGCTCTTTAATAGTTTTATTGCTTCTTCTGGCATTTTCTCACCCCTTTCTTATTTTTAATTTTTATCGACTTGTATCGGTCGTGGTAGTTTTATTTGTTGAATTTTAGATTTTATTGTTGTATAATCGACCTATCTTTATTTTAGAAAGGTAGGTGTTATTATGCTAAATTTATTTTTTAATATATTATCTTCTGATATTAATCTTTCTTTAATTGTTGATATTGTTTCTACAATTGCTAGTATTGTTTTGTCTATTATTGCTATTGTAATTTCTATATTAACTTTGGTTCAAAATAATAAAATGATTTTTGAGAGTAGTAAACCAAATATTACTATATTTTCTAAAGTTATAGATTTTACTTCTCCTCATACGTTTTTGATTTTAAAGAATTTCGGTAATAGTGGTGCAATTATTTTAGATATAAAATATGATGAAGCTCTAAAAACTTTCTTAAAGAAAGAACCTTTTCAACATATGAAAAATATTTTTATTGCCCCTAACCAATCATTTATATTTCCTTTAGAAAAACCTGACAACATAGATAAACCAATTAATTTTAAAGTTACATATAAATATCTAAACAAAGTTTATACTGAAAATCATATAGTATCCTTTAGTCATTACAAAGACTTTTGCTATCTTAAAGTTCATAACTCTAAAGACCTTAAAGAACTTTCGGAAGTCTTACAAGAAATGACAATTCAGAATATTTAGATTACCGTTTCGTTTAACTTTTTTATAGTTTCTTCTAAAACAAACTTATTTACCGCATAGGTTTGTTTTTTTGTTTTAAGTATTTCCAATATCTCGCTTGTTTGTTTCTCTAAATCGTCATCAAATATCTCTGATTTTCCGATTATATGTTTAATTTTCATACTCTCCTCCTTATCTTTTAATTTTGTTTATCTTAAGTTATCTTTTTGTGAACATTTTGTATAAAAAAATATTCATTGAATTGTTTTCCTGTCAGTTCACATATCCCTATTGCCACTTTTTCGTTTGGATTTCTAACACCTGTTACAATTGAACTTATATATGCTTTTGAGTATCCAACTTTCTCTGCTACCGATGTTATTGTGTTTCCATTGCTTGTTAAATCTTCTTTTAACTTTTGTGGATTTTTAACTATTATCAATTTTGTTCACCTCGCTTTTGTTATCTCTTTGTGAACATTATACATTTATGTTTTTCATTTGTCAACACTTTTTTTAATTTTTTTCAAAAAAAGTTTTACTTTTGTGAACATCTATGTTATAATGTGAACATAGGAGGTTTTGTTATGCTTTCAAAAGAACAATTAGGAACATATTTAAAATCAATACGAGATAATTTGAAAATGTCTTTAAGAGAGGTAAATAAAAAAACAGGAATATCTTATACGCACCTCAATATGATTGAAAACGGAAAAAGAAATGTTAGTCCTGCACTTTTAAGGAATTTAGCTGAACTGTATTGTTTAGACTATTTAGACCTATACGAAAAAGCAGGATATATAGATTTAATTGAAGATGAAAAAAAACTTGATAAAATTTCTCTATCTGAATTATTTAAAGACACTGTCCCTCTTCTTCGGTACAGTTAAAGCAGGATATGATTATCTAGCCAATGAAAACGTCATAGATTACGTTCCTATTGATTTTAAGAAAGAAGACAATAATTATTATGCCTTAAAAATAAAACGGCGACAGTATGGAAACTGTTTTTTCTGACGGTGATACAGTTGTTGTTCATAAACAAGACGATTTCGAGAGTGGAAAAATCTGTGTTGTACTTATTAATCGGAGATGAAGCAACAGTAAAGAAAGTATATAAATTGGATAATGGAATTGAGTTAGTTGCACTTAACCCTTCCTACCCTACTAAAAAATTCACTGTTACAGATATGAAAAATACTCCTGTTCAAGTTATAGGAGTTGTAAAAAGACTTTATAAAAAAATTGATTAAGTTATTAATATTTTAAATATAAAAAGGAAAATAGATGTTATCTAGTTTACCACGACCGATACATTTATTTTCCCCACAATAGACACTTAAAGTGACTATATTTACATTATAGTATAAATACCTCTCACTTTTCAAGTGTTTATTAAAATAAATATAAGAAAGTTGAGGTATTTTTATTATGGAAAAAGAAAGAAGAAACCAAAAAACAAAACAGGTTGGTAATGGCGAAGGCTCTCTTTATAAGAGTGAAAAACTAGGTTGTTGGATATATCAATACTATGATGTATCTGGTAAAAGACAAACTATGAAACAAAAGAAAACAGAAACTACAAAAGACTTTAAAGTTAGAGTTACAGAAACAAAAAATAGCTTAAACAACGGTTCTTACATTTCTAAAAGCTCTGAAACTATAATAAGTATAGCAAAACAACATATTGAAAATAAATATACAGATGGCATTACAAGTGATAGAAGTTATGCAAGAGATTTAGAAACATTGGGGCAAATAAAAAAGACTTGCTCTGGCTTCTGCAATATTCCTATTCAAGATGTAAGTATAAGACATTTAGAAAACGCTAAAAAAGAGATAAAGCAATATTCCAATAGCACTATTGATAAAATATGGTGTTTATTAGGTAAAGTATTTAGTATTGCCTGTTCCCCTTCAAGAAAAATTTTAATATATAATTTAATGTTAGATGAAAATTTAAAAAAACCTATATCAGAAAAGAAAACAAAAAAAGTATATCCGTTAACTAAAATAGAAATTGAAAAACTTAATAAAATTTTAGACAATGAAGAGTCGAATCATCAATATAGAAACATAGTAAAAATGCAAATTATTTCTGGTATGAGGATACGGTGAAGTGCTAGCACGTTCTAAAGACGATTATAATAGAGATACACAGGAATTTAATGTTCACAACACTTTAACGCAAGACAAAAAATATCGTGTTATATTGGGAGAACATACTAAAACTTATAATAAAAAAACTCAAATAGACGAAGGACAGAGATTCTTACCATTAAATTATAATCTTTTTTCTGAATTAATAGACATTATCGAGGAACAGTGTAATAAAAAGATTATAAATATTTATAATTTATTATTTTGGGATTACGAGAAAAATACTTTTATAACTCCAAGTGAAGTAAATTCTTGGTTGAAACGATTAAATGCAAAATACAATATATCTAAATTAGAATTAAGTACACACAGATTAAGGCACACCGCTCTTACGTATTGGAAAGAATTAGGCATAGATTTATCCGCTATCCAATACTTAGCAGGGCATGTAGAAGGCAGCGATATTACAGAAGGCGTATACATTGAAACTTCACTAGAATTTGTAAAAAAAGAAATGTCAAAAATCTCTTAAATGTCCTATTGCATTACTACTGCATTAATTTTAAGAGTAAAAAACACTTATATATATTGATTTTTCAATATATATAAGTGTTCCTTCTTCCCGTAGGAGTCACCAGATTATAAAAAGCCTACAAATAGCTTGAATGCTATAT
>CAOKMR010000141.1 GCA_948469815.1 uncultured Clostridiaceae bacterium
CGATAAAATGTTACTCTAGCCCAGTTTTCTGTCTTATTTAAAATAATTCCTATTTCTTTAAAACTTAATTCACCAGTTATTCTTAAATACATTACTTCTCTAGCTTTATCATCGAGCTTCTGCATTTTTTTATATAGTGAAATTTTTTCATCATCTGAAATAATTTGTTCTTCTAATGTATCTAATGTCTCATAAGCAAATAGTTCTTTTTTTTCTACATTTACAATTTTTTTATTTCTCCTACATACATCATACCATAAATTTTTAGCGATTTGGCATAACCATACAGATATTTTGCAATCACCTTTGTATGTATTAATTTTCTCAATAGCTTTATAAAATGTTTCTTGTGTAAGTTCTTCAGAAATATCATTATTATGGGTTAAACAGAATAAATATTTGTTTACTGTTTCAAAGTGTTCTTCATATATTTTTTCTATATTCTGCATAACTTTTATCCTCCTTTACATATATGACGTATGAAATATTAATTCGTTACAAAAAAATGAAAATTTAAAAAACTTTTTAATATAATAAAATAGATATTTAAAAATGTTACTTAGATAATATCATAAAATTGCTGAATTATAAATCCAACAATAATATTAGCTGATGAACCTACTGGAAACTTAGATTCTAAGTCAAGTAATGAAATTATGCAACTATTAAAAAGAGCAAATAAGGAATATAAGCAAACAATTATAATGATTACGCATAATTTAGAGATTGCAAAATTAGCAGACCGAATTATACAAATAGAAGATGGAAAATTAATATAAATAAATTTATAGAAAATCAAAAAGTATCAAAATATAAATGAAAAGACTAATATGTTAACACCAGTCTTCATGTTTATTTATCACATATTTATATAGAAAAATCGAAATAATATATTCCTTCTCCTTGTAAGGATACTGTTATATAATCTCTTCCATATCTTTCTAAATCTCTTTTATTTATTTTGCCTTCATTTGGAACTCCTAATCTTTTTCTAATATATTGACCTAATATTTTTTTAGTTGGAAATGAACTTATCTGTTTTGGATAATTTTTTCCATCTATAAGTATTGTCCCTTCCAATAAACCTTCCATTGTTGTTCCATCGTCCCAAATAATTTCTATAGAATCGTTATTTCTTCGTCTACCTCTTGGATCTTCTCTAGTAGGAAAATCTTGCTTAGGCGGAAACAATAATGGATAATAAAATAACATTTTTTCTCCTATCCTACATAATCATTAAATATATCTTTTAAAGCTTTTGCAATTGCATATGAAAATTTAGGTGGAACTGCATTTCCTATCATTTTATATTGATCCATCATTGAACCAATAAATTCATAATCATCATCAAAAGATTGCAATCTCGCTGCTTCTCTAACTGTAATACTTCTTGCCTGTTCTGGATCTGGATGAATATGTCTCAATCCATCTTTATATAAATGTGCTGGAATAGTATTACTTTGTTCATTCCATCTTAATACATAATACTTATGCACATTACTCTTTTTACCCGTTTGTTGGTAATATAATTCTTTAAGTTTTTCTGTAGAATTATAAAAATTTGTTCCATTTGAAATATCTTTTGCCAATAATTGAAATAAGTTTTTATCTCTTTCACTATGAAATCTAGGAATGTGATTAGCAATTTTGTATTCCTTAAACGAATGAGAATATTTCTTACCCTCTTTTTTATATTCATCAGTAGGTAATAATCTAGGTAAATCGCCAATTGCATCTTTTACTGTCATTTTATTAGTCCTATATTTCTTTAAATACTTATTATAAAACTCATTTACTATTATAGTGGCTTTTTCTTCTCCAAAATAGTTTTTACTTACTCCTAAAATAATAATTCTCTTTCTATTTTGAGGTACGCCATATTCTGTAACATCTATTATTGCTTTCTTTAAGTTTCCTAAAATTGTATAACCACACTCATCAAATCTGTTTTTTATTCTTTCTATAATAGGCTCTCCATCTGGTGAGGCACTCAAAATTCCAGGTACATTCTCAAAAATAAAGAACTTTGGCTTATATCTATTAACTACTTTTAAATAACTTTCAAATAAATAATTTCTATAATCATTTTTCATTCCATCTTTATCACGAATTCTCCCTGCAATAGAATACGCTTGGCAAGGAGGTCCTCCAATAATTATATCTAAGTTATTGTCACCAACTAAATTATCTAAACCTTTTCCATTTCCATATTCTATATCATTTTCCCAACCTGAAAATAATTCTTGAGTTCTTTGTATATCGAATCTCATAACTATATCATTTGCATTATTATAATCCCACTTTTCTCTTAATCTTTTTTCTAAATTTGCGCATGGAGACTTTTCCCATTCAACACAAGCTAAAGTATCATAAAAATTACTTTTTTCAAATCCATCCATTAGACCTCCACAACCTGCGAATAAATCTATTGTGTTAATTTTTCTATCCATATTTCTCCTTTATTTTTTATTAATTATCTTCAAAATTTCTTCTGCAACTGATTTACTTAATAATGGTGGTACTGCATTTCCAACTTGTCTATATTGTTCCGTTTTACTTCCCAAAAAAATAAATTTATCTGGAAAAGATTGTAGTCTAGCATTCTCTCTAACAGTTGGCACTCTATTATATTTATAATGAAAATGATTTCTATGTCCAGTATCTATTGTTCTACTTGGTTTTGTACTATCATATCTTCTCCATGCTTCATTAAATTTTCTATTATCTCCAACACCTTTGGGTAAATCTTTAAAATTACCTCCATCTGGAACTAGTCTTATAATATCTTTAACTTCCTGTGAATGTTTTGTCACTAAATGATTATGAATCATTTTACTGCCTTCTCTCATAAGCTTTTGATATTCAGAAAATGGCTTTATTGCATAATAAAAATCTTCCTGATCTGGTTCATTTTCTAAAGAAGGTAAATCTCCAATTGCATCTTTAGTAGAAATATATTGATCCTCTTTTAGCTTCGGTATAGGAAATGATACATCACCTAAATCTTTTCTTATTCCTACTATAAATATTCTTTTTCTAATTTGAGGTACCCCATAATCTGGTGCATATAATATCTTTGAGTCAAAATTATAATCACCTAATTTATTGAATTCATCAATAATCAGCTTATAAAACTTCCCTCCATATAGTCTCTGAATTCCAGGGACATTTTCTATCATTATTGCTTTTGGTTTAAAAGCTTTAGCTGTTATAAACATAGCTTTATATAATTTGTTTCTTATATCATCTGGATTTCTACTTCCTGTTAATGAAAATCCTTGACAAGGAGGTCCTCCTATTACTATATCAACTTGCTGTTCTCCAATATTTTTCTTTATTTCATCTACAAAATCTTCTCTTAATAAATCTATATTTAGTCCTTTACTACCAGGATGATTTCTCTCAAAAGTTTTTAAAGCAGTTTCATTATTATCTATTCCTAATATTACATTGCATCCCGCCTCTTGATATCCATAAGATAATCCTCCGCATCCACAAAATAAATCTATTACGTTCATTTTTCCTCCATTTGATTTAAAATTTTCTATAATATTTTATATCATAAAATTTATTTTTTTTCTATAAAACTACAAATATTTATAAAAAATATGATTGAGTATGTTACAAATCACAGCTATCCTAACATAAAAATTTGTGTTTGTGGGGGAGGATAAAAATTGTAGAGAATTATAATTATACGTTGTAGGGGCGGGCCATG
>CAOKMR010000142.1 GCA_948469815.1 uncultured Clostridiaceae bacterium
GTATAATTATAATTCTCTGCAATTTTTATCCTCCCCACAAACACAAATTTATATAATAAAACCATTATCCTGTAACTTTAAATTACAGAAAATTCGAAGAAAGTATTGATTTTTAAATTTAAAGAGTGTATAATAAAAGTGTAAAAAAGTTTTATAAATTTGTTCAGAATAAAAAATGGGCAAAAAATGCTAGAGAAAGGCAATTCTCTAGTGTTTTTTATTTTAGGAAAGTTATAATAGTAGAAAATAGTTATGGTTTTATTTAATAAAGGACTCCGCATTTCTGCGGAGTTATGTACTACTCAAACATCTCTAAGATGTAGGCAATTATGATTAGTACAAGTAATTTTATAAATTTGTCCATTTTCTGCTCCTTTCTCAGAGGTAGAATAAAAAATGAACTACTTAATTATATAGTAAATGTTAAAATAATCAATACAGAAAAATATATTACTGTGATATATTGCACATTGTTTATATATTTGATAAAATCTATATATATTTATGACAATACAAGAAAAGAAAAAACATAGATTTACAAAAGAAAGGAGGGGAGAAAAATGGCATTTATTATAGACATTATAATTATAGCAATAATAGTAGCATGTGTCTTCTTTGGATATAAAAAGGGGTTAGTAGGTGTTGCAGTAAACATTTTAGGATTTATAATAGCATTATTAATAGCACTAATTTTATATGCACCAATATCTAATTTTATAATAAATCATACATCAATACAACCAACACTAGAAGAAGCAATAAGAGGAACAGTAACATCATATGTTATAAAAGATAACGAAGAAGAAAAAGAAGAAAATACTGACAATTCACCAAAAGTTATGACAGATTATATAAATGGATTTATAGAAAAGGAAAAACAACATGTAGAACAAACAGAAAGACAAATAATTGATAATGTATCAAAAACAGTTGCATCTAATTTAATAAAAATAGCAGTTGGAATAATAGTATTTATAGTAGCGAAAGTTGGATTAATCTTTGTAAAAGTATTAGCAAAAGTAATTTCAAAAATACCGATAATTGGTCAATTTAACAAAATAGGTGGAGCAATATATGGAATATTGCAAAGTTTACTTATTGTTTACATACTATTTGCAGTATTATCAGTATTTGCACCAACTATGGAAGAATCAGGTATATTAGAAGCTGTAAATTCATCAAAAATAGGTGGAGCAATGTATAATAATAACATAATTTTAAAAATTGTATTTTAGTTGAAAGTATAAGAGACCAAAATTGGGGGGTGTGGGGATTCTTATATGTTTTAAAATTTATACAAAATTATAAATATACGTTGTAGGGGCGATTATTAATCGCCCGCTCTTCGAAGAACATGCTTAAGAATATAAGTTTTTTAGCAAGCCTTTGTTAGAACGGGCGATTGCTAATCGCCCCTACATCTCTCTACAATTTTAAATTCATCTAAAAATTCATCATCCCCACAAACACAAATTTACCAAAATTCTATGTCTGTATCAGCAAAATTTTATTCCTCACTTTCATTATTTTTATCTTGTATAATTGCTTCTTGTTTTTTATCCTTATCTTTTTTTATGCTATCAACCATTAATATGAACTTAACTTCGCCAGAATTACCCCTATCTAACATAGTAAAGTTATTATAATTATCAGCTAATTCTTGTAGTTTTTCTAACCTAGTAGAAATAGTCTTTAAATCTCCATTAGCATAATTGCAAATTTTACTAATCCCATCTTTGTTAAATTTAGCAATACCATTAGCTAAAGTTTCTGCACCATTTGCTAAAGTAGATGCTCCATCTGTCAATTGATTATTTGCATCTGTAAGCTTTTCAGTAGAGTAATCCAAGGTATTTAAGCCAGTTTTCATTTGATTAGAGCCAGCATTTAATGCTTTTGCACCACTTGAAATTTGAGTAGTACCTTGATATAAGCTCTTAGCACCTTGTGACAATTCAGAAGATTTAGTAGCAAGAGTATTAGCACCAGTTTGTAAACTACTTGAACCATTATAAATTGCATCAATACCAGAATCAAAGGCTTGTAAACCAGTTTGTAAACTATTTAATCCAGTCTGTAATTGTTGTAAAGAGCTAATATCTGTTGCTTTTAATAAAGCTAAAGTAGAGTTATTTGCGTCTATATTAGAATTTAATAAAGCAATTAAATTAGTATTTGTAGCTATTTGAGTTCTAATAGTAGCTTCTTGTTCAGCAGTTAAACCACCAGCATTTAATGTATTATTTAGAGAAGCATTTTGTGAAACTAATGCATTTTTTGTATTAGTATTAGTAGTTATTAATTTTTGCAAATTAGCAATTGTATCAGATTGATTAGTAAAGCTTGAAGTATTTGCATTTATGCTAGAAATTATTTGGTTTACTCCAAATATTAAATTATCTTTTCCAGTTTTTAATGCACTAGTACCTGCTTGTAATTCACCTAATTTTTCGCTTAATACTAATAAATTTGTACTTATAGCCTCTGTACCATCACTAATAGTTTTAGCCCCAACTTGTAAGGTAGAAGTACTAGAATTTATCAATCCTATTGCATTATTAATCTCAGAATAGCTTGAATTTGCACTACTTATTCCTTTTGAAACTTGTTTTAATGCACTGTTAAATTCTTTTGATTTTTCATTATAAGTCATAGTACCTTGTCTTAAAGTATTAGAGCCATCCTCTAATTGTTTACTTGCAGATTGTAAAGTGTTTACTTCACTAAAAATTTTATCTAAATCATCAAATATACTTAAATCATCATCTTCAATTACTTTAGAAGTAACATATGTCATAATATTATTCATTTCGAAATCAGAAGCTTCCATTGATATTTCAACACTATTTGGAATATCAATAGTATTTTTTGAAATATCTAAGCTTTCCTGTAAACCAGGAAAAGCTAAACCAACAACAATTGTCTTATTTCCATCATCAATAACTTTACCACTTGAAATTGTTATATTTTTATTATTATCATTACTTAAAACTGTTCCACAAATGGCAACAAAAGGAGTATATAAAGTTTCATCTTTCCCATTAATTTTAACAATATGTGAATCTGTATTCTTATAAGAAAGAGTTATTTTTACTTTTCCAGATTTACCAGCAATATCTTTACTGTTAATTTCCTTTCCGTCTAACTCATATTTAATATCACATTGTATAGGCAAATCCTTTTTAGATTCACCTTGGTAATAAATATCATTTCCATTTGCCTTCCAGACTAAATTATTACCATTTTGTTCAAAAGTTTCATCTCCACCAATATTTTTAATATTTAATAAATCAGAAATATCATTAATTAAAGAACTTTTTTCTGTATTTTTTATATGGTCACTAATTACTGTGTTGTAAGCATTACCAGTTGAATCCAACTTAGAATACACAGTTTCATCTTTAGTAAAAGCAAATAATGGGGTGGTGTATGTAATCATAGTACATAACAATACACCAGAAGTTATTTTTGACATAAATTTTTTCATTATAAAATCAATCCTTTCTAATATTTTAATATAATTCTTTAGATTGTTACAATTCAGGTGATAATAATTCAATATAAATTTGTGTTTGTGGAGGAGGATAAAAATAAATTTAGACATTATTGTTAATTATAAAATATTGCAATCCATTGTAGGGGCACGGCGCACCGTGCCCAATGAAATAGGCGAAAATTATAACAT
>CAOKMR010000143.1 GCA_948469815.1 uncultured Clostridiaceae bacterium
CTAAAATTTAATTTACCTACAATAAATTCAGGAGACCAAGTAATACAAGCAAGATTGGATATATGTGCATATCCAGATACAAATGAATGGAATCCACCAACTCAAACTATACAAATAGATGTACATAAAATGACACAAGATTGGGAAAGCCAAAGTGCATACTGGAATAACTTAAACGATAAATACGATTCAAGAATAGAGGACTATATTAAATATAATTATAATCAAAATAGTGGGTGGTATTATTTCGATATAACATCAATAGCAAAAGATTGGTATACAACAGGAACTAACTATGGACTAATGCTAAAAGAGCATAATGAAGTATATAATCTTCCACGTTCAGATGTATATTTTTGTTCATCAGATATGAGTGGAACATATGCAGGAATGAAACCAATGGTAGAAATACAATATAGAAATCAAACAGGATTAGAATCATACCAAACATACCATATACAAAACATAGGAAGGGCAGGAACAACATACACAAACGATTATAATGGAAACGTAGTATTAATACACCAAGACGCATCAACACCAGGAAACCTAATGCCAGTAAGTGTAAACCATGTATACAATACAAACGATAGAGGAAAAGATATAGGATATGGACAAGGATTTAGACTAAACTTATCTAAACAATTACACTAGAAACAATAGGAGGAATAGAATACGCAAAATACATAGATGAAGATGGAACTTCGCATTACCTAAAAAAAGAAGGAACAATATATAAAGACGAAGATGGATTAAGCCTAACTCTAGAAATGCAAGGTAATGGTAGCTTCATAATGAAAGATAAAGAACATAATACTCTACTATTCGAAAAAAGAGACAGTACATGGCACCTAAAAGAAGCAACAGATACATATGGAAATAAAATAATAATAGAATTTACATATGAAAATGGAAAATTTCTAATACAAAAAGCAACAGATGCAGCAGGAGATAGTATAACATTTACATATGATAATGGAAGACTATTAACAATAACAGACCCGCAAGAAAGAGTAACAAGATTTCAATACACAGGAAACTACGTTTTGCAAAAAATATTATACTTCTATGGTGAAACTAATATAGGAGAATCAAGATATGTATATTATGGAGATAATAGATTAGCAGAAATACATAATATAGATAATTCATATATGACATATGAATATTATGGAACACAACCATTTAGAATAAAAGCAGTAAGAGAATATGGAACAGCAGGACAAGAAGGAGAAGCACTATATATAACATATGGAGATAATGTAACAACATTTGAAGATAGAGAAGGATATAAAAACACATATTCATTTAACAACAATGGACAAACAATAAGTACAGCAAACTTTGGAAAAACTAATAACAAAGACCAAGCATATGGAACAATGTATGAATATGGAGAAGGACAAAACAACAAAAACAAACTAACATTAGAAGGAAACGCATTCTGTGTAAATGAAAAAAGTGGCAACCTAATACAAAATGGAGACTTTAGCCAAGGATTTACAGGATGGGAAATAAGTAACTGTGATGGTAACGATAAAGTAGAAGATGGAGTATATAAATTTATAGGAGATGCAAACTGGGATAAAAATATACATCAACAAATAAACCAAGCAGGAAAAAAAGGAGATATATACAATTTAGCAGCATGGGTAAACAGTAGAGCAGTACAACATAGTACAGAAAAGAATATAAAAATATCAATAAGTATACACTTCCATAGATATGATAACTCATTACAAGTAATAGATAAAAATGTAAATGTAGATGGAAGAGGATGGCAATTCCAAGATTCAGTAGTAATAGCAGATAGTGACTATAAAGCAATAACAGTATACTTAGTATGTACAAACAATGCAAACGAAACATACTTTGATAATATAGGATTATTTAAAGAAGAATTTGGACAAAGCTATACATATGATGATAAAGGAAATGTAATATCAACAGAAGATAATACAAAAAATAAACAACAATTTAAATATGATTCAAACAGCAATCTAATATCAGCAATAAATCCAAAAGGAGGAAAATTTGAATATCAATACGATACAAATAATCCAAAAAAACTAATAAGTGCAACAAACTCAATAGGAAACAAATATTGGTTTAACTATGACTCAAAAGGAAACATGACAAGTGCAGAAGTAAGCGAAAATGGAAATACAATACCAAATGTTAATGTACAATATCAAGCACATGTACAAGACGATGGATGGCAAAACTGGGTACAAAATGGAGATACAGCAGGAAAACTATATGAAAGCAAAAGAATGGAAGCAATAAATATAAAATTATCACCAGATGTACCAAATGCACATATAAAATATAGAGCACATGTACAAGACGATGGATGGCAAGACTGGTTGCAAGATGGACAAACGGCAGGAACACTATACGAAGCAAAAAGAATAGAAGCAATAGAAATAAAGCTAGAAAACTTACCAGGATATAACATAAAATATAGAGTACATGTACAAGATATAGGATGGCAAGACTGGTTCGAAAATGGACAAACAGCAGGAACAATGTATGTAGGTAGAAGAATAGAAGCAATAGAAATAAAACTAGAAAAAACAAGTAGTAATAAATACTATGAAGCAAGAGCAAAATATAGTGCAAATGGAAACTATCAAACAGAATTAACAGATGACTCAGGAAATACAACAAAATACCAATATAATGAAAAAACAGGAACAGTAACAAAAATAATAGATGCAAAAAACAATGAGACAAATTACACATATGATGGACTAGATAGAACAACAAAAGTAGAAAAACAAGTAGGAGGAAAAACATACAAAAACGAATATACATACAATAAAGATAAACTAGAAACAATAACGCACAACAACTTTAAATATAATTTTGTATATGATTGCTTTGGAAATGTACAACAAACAAAAGTAGGAAACCAAGTACTAGCAACAAATACATATGCAGAAAATAATGGAGACTTAAGAAAAGTAGTATATGGAAACGGACAAACAATAAACTATACATATGATGTATTTGGAAGACAAATAAAACTAGTAGGAGCAGGAGGAAGCTATACATATACATATGATGCAAAATCAAACCTAAAAGAAGTAAAAGATACTGCTAATAGACTAATAACAACAAATACATACGACTTAGCAAATAGAATAGTAAAACAGAATTCAAAAAGTGCAGAAACAAATAAAGAATTTATAAAAGAATATCAATATGATATAAACAATAATATAAGTCAAACAAAATACATATTAGAAGAAAAAACAAAAACAGTAAACTATAACTATGATGAAGTAAATAGATTAAATAGTATAACAGAAGGAACAACAACATGGAGCAATACAAAAGATGCATTATCAAGAAAAACACAAGATAAAATAACAACAGGAAGTAAAAACTACACAACAACATACACATATATAGATAAAGAAAATGGAAAAACAACACCAAGAATAAGCACAATACAAAATGGAACAAACGAAAAACTAACATATACATATGATGAACTAGGAAATATAGAAGCAATAAAAAAAGGAAACACAGAAACAAATAGGTACTACTACGATGAACTAAATCAATTAATAAAAGAGATTGACATATTAAACAACAAAATGATAACATATGAATATGATGTAGGCGGAAACA
>CAOKMR010000144.1 GCA_948469815.1 uncultured Clostridiaceae bacterium
ATCTTAAAGTTTTCGTTTATCGTGGTAATTAAAAAATTATGTTGGTCTAGTATCATTCTTATAACTTCTTGTACTAATTTATCAGCAGAAGATGATATTCCGAGTGGTCTTTTCTTTCCATTTTTCTTTGGGATATATACTCTTTTTACTGGGTTTGGTTGATAAGTATGATTTTTAATTTGTGTAATTAAATTCTCTACTACATCTTTACCAAAACCATCTAATGTCATTCCATCTATGCCAGAGGTCATAGCTCCTTTGTTGGCATAAATGTTTTGATATGCTTGAAGATAAAATTCGGGATTATATAAATTTCTATATAATCTTTCATATTTGTAATTATCTTCTTTTGAATGTTTCTGTAGATTTTCCAAAATAATTTTTGGACTTCTCATAGTGTCTCACACACCTTTCCTTAATATATTTTGAATTGATAAACTGCTTTCCTTCGCCTTGTAAATGGCTTTCCCATTCTCTGACTACTACGAAAGCTCCGTAACCATATTGAATATTCAAGCACAATTTGCTATAGCTTAAATTTAAGCATTTCAACTTAGGTTATCACCGTTTAGTAATCATTAAAACTAGCTTGTCTTATTGTCGGATACGACTTTCATCATTCTCCACTTATTGTGGTTGAGCGATATTAGGATATGGTGTATATGCAGTTCGCTAAACTCTACATATACCTTAATATCAATTAACGTATATAATCATCTTCCGTTAATGCTGACGATAAAGCCTCTCTGATTATCGTTCAAGTAATTCAACTTTTATCCTTATATAAGACATTTTATCTTGATGTCCGTTCATAGCCTGATGATTGGCTAAATAACACCGTTACCGATATGCTACACTCCCCATTAGGTTTCCCTTTTGGATAAATCGGTTGATAATAGATAATTCCATATCTTACCTAATGTTGTGCTAACAACATATTTTTAATGACCCCTTACGGTCGCACTGCAAATTCGTCCATTACAAAGTGTACTGGTATTGGTAATGAACCTCCATATTTATAATCTGCTTTATAATAAAGGACTTGAAATATCTGTGTATATAGAATACTAACAAGAAAATTAAAATCTGTATTGTTATCTGGAATAATCGCAAATAATGCCATTTTTTTCTCTCCTAATTTATCTAATTCTAGTTCATCTGTTTTTGTTATTCCTTCTATTGTGTCTAAGTTAAATTTTTCTAATTTTGATGCAAGTGTAACAATTATTGATTTTAATGTTCTTCCTGCTCCACTGTGATAATCTTTATAATATTTTACTGCTATATGATTTGGATTTTTATGTTCTAATCTTTTAAATAATATGTCTAATGCACTTTCATAGTCCTCTTCATCTTCTTTTGGTTTTCCTGCCCTCATCATTTCTGATGCCATTGGAAAGTTTTGTTCATCTTCTGGTGCTTCATATTTTAAATAATAAAATAATGCTGATAAAAGCATAGATGCACTTATATCCCAAAATGGGTCTTGTGCTTGTGAACCTTTTGGTGTTGTACTTTTAAATAAATTACCTACTAATTTTTGAATATCATTATCGTCTTGTATATAAACAAATGGGTTATAACAATGACTTTTTTCTGTATTTACTAAGTCTAATACTTTTATTTCATACCCTTGCTTTTCTAGTAATTCTCCGTGTATCTCGTAAAATTTCTCCTTTTGGGTCTAATATTACATACGAACAATTACATTGCATTATATTAGGTTTTGCATAAAATCTTGTTTTTCCTGCTCCACTACCTCCAATGACTAAAACATTTAGGTTTCTTCTGTGTTTTTTTGCATTTAGACCTAGCATAACATTTTGAGTTAATATTTTGTTTTGGCTCTTTGGTAATTACATATACTTTTTATTTAATTGTCTTGCATTGCCCCATATTGCAGAACCATATTCCTTACCCTTTCTATAATTTCTTTTAGTAGACATATATACACCTATTCCTAATAAATAAATGAGTAAAAAAATAAGAATAGATTTTATACTATTCTTGCAAAATTCAATTTCAAATGGTGTATTCATTTTTTGTGGTAAGTTATTTATGATTTCTACTAATCCACCATTTATATATGGTGCTATTAGTAATGATAACCATATTATTACAATTCCTCCTAAACAAAATAAAATAATTTCTGTTTTTTTATCATTATCGTTCACTTTGTTCCCTTTCTCTTCTAAATTTACATTTTTTCTTTGTTGGGGCATTTATTACTTTTTCTAATATTTCTGTTATAAACTCAGTGCTTTGTTGTTGTTTTAATAAATCGTTTCTTTTTTCATTTATAAGCTTTATTACTGCACTAAATTCATATTGGTCTAATTTTATAACTCTTTCATTAACCATTAATATTACCTCGCTTGTTCTTTATTTTTCTTTGACTTTTCTTCTTTTTCAAAATACTCTGCAACTTTTGAATTTATTTCTATAAAATTTGTTCTAATATCATCTAATTCTTCTCTAATTTCTTTTCCTTTAGCTTTATTTATAAGGTCTTTTGGTAGATTAGAAAAATCAAATTTTGAAATATCTAAACCATATTTTTTACATATCATATATGAAATACAATAAGTTTTAAATTCTTTCATTTCACTATTTTCAAAATTCTTCATTTCAATTCTTGCTATTTCTTGTATAACAGTTTTTATTAAATACTCTGGCTTTAAACCTCTACACATATACAATTTATTTTCACTTTCAATATATTCTGCACCTTTATTTCCACTTGGTAAGATGTCAACTACTTCTCTTGTTACATTTTCTTTATCACATATACTAAATATTGCTAGTAGCATTTCTTTATTTGTATATGTCTTTCCCTTTGGTATAGGTGCATTTGTTTGTGATATATCATATTCATCTTTTGGATTATAATATACTTTTCCATCTACTTTATTTGGCTCTAATATTGTCATTGATTTTGCATTTTCTATTGTATCATAACCTTTATCAATCCAATCTTTCTTTTCCTTTATTTGAATAGCATTAGGTTCTGTTTCAAGTATAAGTAAGCAGTTACCAACAGAGTATTTTTCAAACCTATTTAATATATTCAAATATTGTTTAAACATATCTCCATCTTTTATAATTTTAAAAGACATTTCGTCCATTTTCCTATATGCATCATTTCTCTTTTTGTTTTGCTCTTTCCAATTATTTTTACTATTCTGTTTCTTGTAGTTATTGTTATTACTTGTTCCTAATAAATCATCTATTTCGTTCATTTTTATTTTCCCCTTTCTCTTATTTTCTTTTTCTTTCTCTTTTTACTTTTTTGTGTGTCTAAATGTTTAGGCTCTTTCATATGTTTTGGCTTATTTTTCTCTTGTTTTTCTTTTACGTGTTTTGATTTTTGTTTTTCTTTTATACCTGTATTTTCTATTTCTCGTGTTTCGTTTAGTTCTTGTTCAATTTGTTCAAGTTGTTTTTTTACTGATTTTTTACCATTATTATATAACCCATTATTTTCTTCTAATTTGTTCTTGGTATCTGAGAAATTCTCTAACTGACTCTCTTCTTCCGTTTTTGTATTACTGGGAGAATTTTCGCTACTATTTTCTATTTCTTCTAGTTCTTTTGGCTCTGCTAATAATTC
>CAOKMR010000145.1 GCA_948469815.1 uncultured Clostridiaceae bacterium
GTCAATAACAATAGAATTTAATAATAATCCGAGCAATAAAATCAGTGTCCTCATATATTCTATACTTTTTAATTATTCGTGCCTATTTCGTCATTTTTACACAAATATATAATCATTATTATTTATCAAAACAACATTTATGCAAGCGATAGAGATTATTTTCATCCACAATACTCCCATGCACTATTTGTTCCATGTCCTATATCTAATAAATGCATAATTATTATTAACAACATGAATTCCATAATTCATTCTTTCTATTTATTACAATATGATATAGAAGAAGTAAATGACCGTCCTTCATAAACAGGTTTCAATCTGCAATTCTTCATTACACACACCGCATGAAGTTTGCAATTTCTGCAATCAGTCAAATCCTCCAAAGTCAAATTTCCCCTAAAAATATTCCATTTAGAAGATTTCCAAATCACATCCAAATTTTGATCTATTAAATTCCCCATTTTATATTCAGGATTATCAATTCCATAAATACAAGGATACACATTAAAATTCTCATCAATGGCAATAAGTGAATTTCCAGCGGCACAAACAATTTTATTGTCATGAGAGTTTGATTTTAAAGCAGAATCGTCTGCTAAGATAATTCTTTTATTATATTTTCCCTTCTGATTCAGATATAATTTATAAACATTATCATTTTCCTGTTCTGACAAAACAATATTAGTATTCTGATTCATTCTACCCATAGGTCTTAGCCTGTTTAAGAACAAAGTTTGTGCTCCAAGCTCATTCAAAGAATAGTCTATTATTTCATCGATCTGGCATAAATTCTTTTTATTAATTGTGCAAGTGATGCTAAATTTAATATCTTCTAAACTTAAAATTTTAAGTATTCTTATCAATTTATCAAATGCTCCCTTACCTCTAATAAAATCATGGGTATCACTTGTCATTCCATCAAGTGAGATTCCCAATTGTATGTGCCCTTTTTTAATCATATCAATTCTTTGCTTATTTAATAATAAAGCATTAGTCAAAATGATAGTTTCGAAGTGACACTGAATGGCTTTAAAAAGAAAATTATCAATATCAGGGTGAGAAAAAGGTTCTCCTCCTGTAATTTTTAAAGTTTGGATATTTGCAGCTTCAAATTGGGACAAAATTCGATCTGTATCAGACGAACTAATTCTTTTCACTTCAAAAGAAGGAGAAGAACCTTCAAAACAATGTTTACAAGCTAAATTACAATGTTTAGTAATCAAAAAATCAACTCTCTCAGGACTATATGCAGTATATGAAGAAAGATCTTTAGATATTTTGTATTTCACAAATGGTCCTTTAAAGTTATTTGCCATAACTAACAAGTCGAAAAACTCGTCCTTCTCAATGAAATGATAAAAATCTGACAGATCAATATTACGCACATTAAACTCTTCAATCAAATGTTCAAGAGAATAAGATTGTTTTCTAAATTGCTCAAGAATAAAGAATAATTTATACGATATTGTATAACTCCTTAACGTTTTCTTGTTATATAAACGATAACAATCGTTTAACTCCTGACGAAGCACATAATTATTATTTAACGTATATAGCATAATATTTCTTTATTATAATTCAATATTAGGGGAAATTTCATTTTCAGCAAACTCCCCCTAATATTAGATTGTTTACAAACATCAAGATCAGCCACATTACCGTTAATCCGGCTTGACTTTTTCTTCGTCTTTTGTTTTTAGCTTATTATTACAGCATTTAACAGCATAACCATCACCTGCAGCTGATTCACTCTGAGATTCAGATTGAACTTCAGCAATACCTCCTGATATAGATTCCATTTCAGAATCGCTAATACCATCAAAAATTGTTTCTTCTGGCTTCATAAACTTTAAGTATTTATTAATAAAGGCCTACTCTATTAAAGCTTTTCGGCATTTGCTCCTTTAGCTAGTAAAATCCAAACTTTATGTTGTAGGATCTACTGTTTTCTGCTGTTCCTGCTTCCCTTTATTATTACAGCATTTAATAGCATAACCATCACCTGCGGCTGATTCTCCTTGAGATTCAGACTGTACTTCAGCAGTCCCCCCTGCTATAGATTCCATTTCAGAATCGCTAATACCATCAAAAATTGTTTCTTCTGGCTTCATAAACTTTAAGTATTTATTAATAAGGCCTACTCTATTAAGCTTTTCGGCATCCGCTCCTTTTATCAGTAAGGTCTGGGCTATAATTATTCAGTGATATAATTATATTTAATTTGATATTGCAAGTATAATCCTACATAGTCCGACCATTCCGGACTGAATAAAAAAAAGAATATTTTTAGCTTTTTTTTGCATTAAAACAAAAAAGCTTACTATTCATCCCAAAGAAGCGTATTCTGTTCGCATTCAATAGGATCAAAACATTTCCAACAAAAAGCTACTGAAATTTAATAGAAAATTTTAGGAAATAAAAAGAGAAGACAGACTACACCTGTAACATATTTATAAGAATTCAACATCTTTCCTTTCACATCTCATATATAATACCTACATTTACTACCATTATATATAAAAGACATAATAACTATGAGAAAAAAGAGGGTTATAAATTGGATGGTAATACTAAGCATACTTCTTACAGGGTGCAAACAAAAAAAGGATACTTTACAAACTTTGTTGCCTCCACTGGTGAAGGCGGAACACATTATGTATGAATACCCGGATAGTGCATTACACATATTGCAAGAAATGCAAATGCCTGCATCCTCGGATAAATTGCAAAAGGCCACATGGGCTTTATTACTAACCCAAGCCAAATACAAAAATTATATAGAAGAAGTGGAAGACTCCACTTTAATTAATATAGCATACAATTATTTTATGCAGCAAGAGGATGCGCAACGTAGAGCGATGGTGCTGTATTATAAAGGTATATTGTGCAAAAAAGCCGGCAAAACAGAAGAGGCACAAAAACTCTATCTGGCAGCAATAGAGGAAGTAGAGAAGCTAGAAGATTACCAATTGGCACACCTTATATATGTAGAACTAGGCGAGTTCTATGTTTTTCGAGAATTATATGAGGACGCTTTTAAAAACTTTGAAAAAGCACTTCATTATGCAGAGTTAGCAAATAATGATAAATATATATGCTCTTCCTATATTTTTCTTGCAAGAGCTATTTCTGCATTAAACCAAATGAATACTTCGATAGAATATTATCAGAAAGCGATTCTGTTAGCTGAGAAAATTAAAGATAACTATTTGTGTTCAGGCGCCATGAATGAATTGGCAGGAATATATACGAATATAAAGGATTATCAATCTGCATTGAAATATGCACAGAAAGCACTACAGATAAATGAAACAGACGAGATTGAATCCTTAGGGCAGAACTTCTTGGGATTAGGTGAAATTTATTACTACCTTGCTATTCCTGATTCTGCTTATTACTATTTTAACAAAGCATTGTATTCTTCAAGTATCTATACAGTTCGTGCAGCTTATCAAGGTTTATATTATGTAAGCCGGGATAATCATGAATATGAAAAGATTTCAGTTTATTGCGACCAGCTATTGAATTATCAGGACTCGATACAAACCCTAAATAACGTGAGTTCGAAATAAAATCAAAAAATAGCAAGTTGTCCGTCATTG
>CAOKMR010000146.1 GCA_948469815.1 uncultured Clostridiaceae bacterium
CGCCTAGCTATCTTTTTTGTAACAAATATCATAATTACTCGGTCCTTCTATACATCGTCCATCTAGATCAAATCTTGAACCATGGCATGGACAATCCCACGTTTTTTCTACCTCATTAAAAATAAGGCTACATTTTACATGTGGACATTTGTTATAAACAATATGTTCCTTTCCTTCTTCATCTATATAGATTGCGATATTTTTACCATCTCTTGTTTCAAATTTTATATTATCTGAATACCATGATTTATTCTTATTTATTTTACTTCCTATAAATGACTTTATACTACTTCCTATAATAATTGGAAAGTTGATTATTTTTGCTAGATTCATACCTCTTTTAGGATTTAATAATTCTATATATTCATTTTCCTGTTCTAAAATGCTATCACTTAAAACCTTTCCAGCTAAGGTTGCGTTTGTCATTCCCCAGGTGTTGTATCCTGTTCCTATTAATAGGTTATTGTCTATCTTCCCAATATATGGGAGATAATCATTTGTAATAATATCTATATTTGACCACATATAATCATAATTAGAGTTGGTAGACTTTAATAGATTTTCAAAGTTTTTAGAATCATTATTTTTTATAGCTATATTGTGAGATGACATTAAATTGATTTCATAACTATTACCCTTGTCCTTATGATATCTGATCGATTCAGTTGGCTTATTTGTATTTATTGCACTAAATTCTAAAAAACTTGGGCACTTTTTTGCTCCAATATATGACTTTTCTAAAGTTGTTTTAAATGGGGTTAGGAATGGAAAAATAAAGTATGGATAATGTAGCGCTAATACTACTTTTTTAGATTTAATTGAGAAAGCATTTGTCTTACAGACAAACAAATCGTTTTCTTTAGTTATAGACTCTACTTTTGTGTTTTCATATATTGGAATATTATTTTTCTTTAATATCTTTTTTAATTCTGATAAATATTTTAATGGATGAAATACATAAGTATCCGATACACTAATTGCATATTTCACTTTATCTTTATTAGGTAGTTCAGTATATTCATTAACTTTAATACTAAATTTTTCTAAGATTTCTTTTTCATCTTTTATCAGTTTTATTTTATTAGGATCATTTGTAAATAGAAATGAATCCACTTTATAAAAGTCACATTTTATTTTATTTTGTTTAATTGTGTTTCTAATAATATTTATTGCTTCTATTTGAGAATCTAGATATAATTTGGCAGTTTTCTCGTCATGATATTTATTTAGTTTAGAATAAATATTCTCTTGTAAAAACGTAATCTTACCTGTTGTCTTTGATGTTATACCTAAACCTATTCTTCTTTTCTCTACTAAAGCTACTTTTAAATCTTTATTTATTAGATGGTAGGCTGTACTTAGTCCTGTTATACCTCCACCTATTATTAATACATCTACCTCTAAATTCTTATTTAGTTCTTCTATTTCACCTAAATCAACATTATCTTTCCAAATGCTATCGTTTTTCATCTAATCACCAGTATTAGTATGTTTATAATTTAGATAAAAATACTCTTATAAAAGAAAAAAGATAATTTATTTACCTTTTTTGTTTCTTATAAAATATATTAATAAATAGACTACTCCACCTACACCTATTACTAGTAATATAAAATAGATAATTATATTGTCTAGAGTTAATGGATTTTCCACTTCTTGTTTACTATTTTCTTTTTCTATCTGTATAGAAATATCTTTTTTTGCAGTTTCTAAAATCGTATTTATATCTTTTTCTGTTGTAGCTTCATTGATATCTTCTATTGCTTTAGTATATATTTCTTTTATTTTAGCACTATATTCTTTTCCTACAAATACTGTTAGTTCATCTATCGCTTTATCTTTTGCCAATTGTAAGTTTGCACTTGGTATAAATTTTGTCATAATATTATCTATTTCATCTTTTGTGGTTGCATTATTAATTTCCTTTTTGGTATCTTCAATAAGTTTTTTAATTTTGGCACTTGCGTTTTCGGTTAAATATTTTTCAATTTTTTCTATTGCTTGCTCCTTTTCATTTTGTAGAGCAATTTTATTTGGTAAATTCTTTACTATTTCGTTCACTTCGACAATGGTTTCTGCCTTACTCACTTCTTGCTTTGCAGTATTAATTATTGCCTTTACTCGTTCACTAGCATCAGCGGTTAGATAATCATCAATTGTTTTTAACGCATTATTTTTTGCTATTGTAACATTGCTATTTTTAATAATTACCTGTGAAATGGTTTGTCCATCCTTTACCATTACTATATCATTATATTCATGATCAAATTTATCTAAAGTTATATAAGCAAGTGCTCCTCCATTTGTAAAGAAATCAGTTTCTACATTATTTACTGTTACTGTTTCTATTGGTGCTGCTGCTACTGGGAAATATATAGATACTTTGCTTCCATCAGCGGGATAATTATGAGCTAGTATGTCCCCTAAAATTCCTGTTATTGTGCTATAAGAATAGTTTTCAATAGTAGCACTTCCATTTATAACATTATTATAACTTAGTTTTGAATAATCAAAAGCTTCCTTTGTAAGGGATATATTTGTAACTTTAATATTATTAGTACTATCTGCACTAGCTATGTCAGAGGCGCTCCAACCTAAGGCATAAAAAATTTTGAAATGATCATAGAATTTATCACTCATAAAACTTTCTGATAATGTATAAGTTTTTCCTGCTTTTAATTCAATCCATTTATCAAAAATTATATCAGAATCATTTGTTCCTTGTATTTTAATATAAATCTTTCTATCCTTATCGGATACAATTTCCGATTTATAATCATAAGTATTTCCCATTTTTAAAGAAGCTTGTGCATCTAATTCTGCCTGCACTGCCCATTCATTACTATGTCCTATTGATGTTATATCCATGGAAAACTCTTTATCATCATTACAATTAAACGTTCCATTTGCTCCTGCCCAATCTGAGCCAAAATATCCTGTCCATTTTCCTATATTGTTTAGTATACTATTCTCTTCTGCCTTTACGGTAAAAAAGCTTAGGCATCCAAATACAGCTATTAGTAAAACAAATAAAGTTTTCTTTATTGATTTCTTTTTCATTATTTACACCTCATCTTTACTGATTTTCCTACTTATAACTTATATATAACATAAATCTATCTATTTTTCAATATACTTTTTGTAATTTTATGTTATTTGACGCAAGTATACACTTACAGTACTTATTATAATTCACTATATTTTTTTTATACTTTTAGTCACATAAAAACTATCCAAGTGGATAGAATTTTTATAGTCATTATTTAATATTTTTTCTTTTTACAATTATTTATTTTCTACTGCTTTAGTTGGTACTTTTTTACTATATTGGTGATAATAATAACTATATCAATAAAGACTGGAATAACGAGTATTATATATAATATATATAATAAAATTTTTAATTCTTTTTTTTGGTGAGAAATTTTATTTAATAGTAAATTACTATTCTTATTTTTAAAGGCGTATATAAAAGAAATTATTAAAGATACTATCCAAATAAAACCTACTGAACTGTCTGACTCCTTTGTACCAATTTCGATTACTTGATTCACTGGCTCAATAATAACTTTTTCAT
>CAOKMR010000147.1 GCA_948469815.1 uncultured Clostridiaceae bacterium
GAGTTGCGTTAGCAACTCTTAGAAAGAAAAATCAACGATTTTTCTTATTTTTTATTTTTCTTAATAATGTTACATCTTCTAAAAATTCTTTGTATCCTTTACACCCTCTTGCTAATTGTATCTTTTTAGTAAGAATTTTAGAATATTCTTTATATTGCATATTATAAGTTACATCTCTCAGTTTCAGGTAGTGTCAACTAAATTTAGATTTTATTTAGTTACACTCCTGTGTTTTCAAGGTTTATATCACTTTTTTGCAATAAAAAAATGATACCCCCCTCTTTTTATGGTATAATTGTATTGTTAAGCTAACAAATATTCCCATAAAGGAGTGGTGTATCATGAATACTATTATTTCTCGTGGTAAAAATCCTGTCCCTCAAGATGTTCATTGTCCTTGTTGCAATGCCCCTCATAATTATATCTACGATAATACTGGTGGTCGTGGTCAATTTTTGTGCAAAGTTTGTAATACTCGCTTTAATCGCCAGAATTATTTATCTTTATTTTGTAAATTAGATTCCTTTATACTATCAGAAATTGTTTTTATATCTTCTACTCTAGTAATAGATTTATTTTTTAATTCTTCTTGTAAATATTCTTTTGCAAATGTTCCTCCAAATGCTGTTTCAAATCCATTAACTAATCCGCCTATTGTTCCTTCTTTCATTGATTTAATAGTTCCTTCTGAAGCATAACCTTTTACATCTTTTAAAATTGTTCCTCCATTTGGATGATCTGAAAATACTTTTCCAACTATATTTTTATTTAGTCCTTTTACATATTCTTCAAATTCTCCTAAATTACCATAAAATGCTGGAAATTCTACTAATAATACATTATCCTTATTTTCTAAAATATAACTTTCATCATACATTAAATCGTTTGTTTGATAACTGTGCAATTTTATTTCTCCAAAATCATATACTTCTACAAATCCTTTTTTTAAATCAATTCTTTTTGATTCCATAACTAAATACCTCCAATTATTTTTACATTATTATTGTTTACAACTTCGCTATTGCTCAGTTGCATAAGTTATTCGTAACTCGCTTTGCTCGAACGACTAACTTAATTTAGTAGCTACTCTATTTTTCAATTTCTGTAATCATTTTAATAGAATTGTAATTTGCTAGTCTTTCCATTGGTCTGTAAATGCCTTTAAATCTCTTTTGATTTCTTCTGGTAACTGATTATATTCTATATCACTAATTGCACCTTCAAGAGTATATAAATGTACCAAACATATTTCTGGATATTTTAATTTTAATCTAAACCAAGTGTCTTTACTTCCAATTTCTTTTAATTCTTCTGCTGTATTTATACCTATTGTTTTTAGTTTTCTTTCAATTTCTTTTCCAATATTTTTTAATGAACTTAATTCTGCCATTTTTGAATCTCCTCTACTTATTGTAATTTCTCGTTATTCAATATCTTTAAGAAAAAATCTTAAAGACATAATTGTTACAGCAAGTTTGTATTTATCTTCAACAGAAATTTTGCTTTTATTTAATGATAAAAATTTATCTATTTCTTTTATATCTACTCCTGACATTTTTGAAATTGTCTTTTTTGATATATTATGATAAGACAATAGTACCTTTAAAAAGGCATCTAATTTAAAATCTTTTTCATCTATGGCACTACAATAAAGAAAACTTATTTTATTAAATAGATTAAATCTATATTCATTATCATTTGGTAGAAAGTTCACATCTCCATTTGCCAATAGATTTATCTGATTATCATCTAATTTTAAATATTTAGACAATGTTTCTATATTAAAATTATAATCTTCAATTATGCACTTTAATTGTTCTGTTATATCAATATTCTTATTCACTTTTAACTCCTTATAAAATTGTAATTTTATCTTTCTAATTTCATATATAAAATTGGATAAGGATTTCCTTGTTCATCTAATTCTGTTCTTTTATAAGTTTTAAACCCCATATATTCATAAAATCCTTTTGCATTAGGATTTTGCTCATTTACTGCTAGTTCATTAACATTATACTTTTCTATACCATAGTTTAACAACTGTTTTCCTAGTCCTTTTCCTCTTTCACTATTTTTAATAAATAACATTTCTAGTTTTCTACCTTCTATTCCCATAAAAGCAATAGGTTGATGTCTTTCATCTTCTATAATTACTAAATGTGATACTCCCAAAATAGCTTGTGGTACATATTGTTTCATCTTTTCTATTTCTTCATTTGATAAAAATAAATGTGTTGCTTTTACTGAATCTTCCCACACTTCTAATAATTTATTTACTAGCATTTCTGTTCTTTCTTGTATTTCAACTATTCTCATATCTATCTACCTCATATATTGTAATTTATATAACTTCTTTTCTATGATTCAAGTGTATTCCTATATGTCCTATTCCTAATATAATTGTTGCCATAATTAAGAATATATTTTTACCATATATACCTAGCAAGAAAAATGCAAATACTGGTAGTGTAGCACCTGCAACTGGTATTCCTAATAAACTACTATACATATCTTTCATTGTTTTATTGCTTTTAAAATATCTGATCCAATATATTTCATATAAAATCATAATAATAAAGGCAATTAACA
Organism: uncultured Clostridiaceae bacterium; assembly: GCA_948469815.1. Classification (GTDB taxonomy): domain Bacteria; phylum Bacillota; class Clostridia; order TANB77; family CAG-508; genus CAKPSH01. The sequence goes on from CAOKMR010000147.1 coordinate 2,590, forward strand.
ATATAATAGACCAATTTGTAATCTTATTTATATTAAGATCACTAAATATCAAAGATAAACAAGTTACTAGCATTTCCCCAATTCTTTCAAATAGTAGTAATACTTTATTTTCATTTTTAACATACTTTTCATACTCTTTTGGCTTATTTTTACTCCATATAATATTTGGTATCATTAACATCAATAAAAATACTAAACCTATATATGAAAATCCAAAGTTAATATTCATTATTTTATCTCACTTTCAACTTGTAATTTATAATTAACTAATCTAATATTTTTAAGTCATCTTTTTCATATTTATTATGACCTTTTAAACTCTTTTTATATATCCAACACTTAATTGCTTGATCTAAACTTTTATCTTTATTATCATTAAAGAAATCTCTAATATAAGTATTATATTCAAATTGCTTATCAATCTTTGTTTTATTCTTCTTTTTATCTCCTAATATTTGATAATAGGCATCTATTGAGTTTTGATAAGTTTTTCCAGCATTATTTTTTAACCACTTCTGAAATGCAACATTAAAGGAAAAACTATTTCCTATTTGCCCTTTATAAAATGCTCTATGCTTTTCAGTGCAAACAAAGTTATCTTCTATTATTGTATTTAGTGTTATATTATCAACGATTTTAGTTTTTCTAATAGTATGATGTTTATAAGTTCTTTTACCTGTATCTAAAAAATCAGAAATTCTTTCTATTAGTTCTAACTTACCACCCGTTGTTTGTAAATCATTCTTCCTACAAAAATCGATTAGTTCTTCTTTTAAATAATAATATTCTTTAAATGTTTTACCATCTAAATTATTGTCCAATTTAGGTCTTTCATTCATACTTACCACACTCCAAATTGTAAGTTGTCTTTATACCCATATTATCATTATTAGCAAAACAATTCCCATTACAATGAATGAATATCCCATAATCTTACTCATTTTTCTAAATGACTTCTCACTTT
>CAOKMR010000148.1 GCA_948469815.1 uncultured Clostridiaceae bacterium
AGGATATATCATTTAATATTAAAATTATATAAAATATATAATTATCTATTTGGGCACGGTGCGCCGTGCCCCTACAGATAAATGCATATTTTATAATAAAACAATGTTAAAATCTATATCTCCATTTTTAAAATCATCCCTACAAACACAAATTTTTATGTTAGGATAGCTGTGAATTGTAACTAATTATAAAAAAATCACTCTAAAAATTTTAATAAAGACTATGAAAAAATGATAAATTGTGATATAAATATAATTAAAAGACTAATAATAGGAGATGAATAAAATTGAAATATGTAGGAGAAAAGGACGAAAACGTAGAATATAGAAAAAGACCAGGAGCATATGCAATTATAGTAAATAAAGATGATGATAAAATAGGAATTGTAAAAAAGCTTACAGAAGAAGGTATAGAAAACTTTTATTTAGGAGGAGGAATAGAAGAAGGGGAAACAAAATTAGAGGCATTAAAAAGAGAAATGATAGAAGAAGCGGGATATACAATAAAAAATATTAAAGAATTAGGAGAAGTAGGTGAATTTATATTTGCAGGAGATAAAGGATATATAGAAGTAATAGCAAGTGTATATATTGCGGAATTTGATAAGAAGGTAGCAGAGCCAATTGAAAAAGACCATAATGTAATATGGGTAAAACCAGAAGAATATGTAGATAAAATGTTTAGAGAGTGGCAAAGATATATTATGGAAAAATTCATAGAAAAAAGGGAAGTATCAGTCGTTTGAAAAAAGATAAAAAAGGAATGAGATATTTCAGACATTAATGTCTGAAATGTCTCATTCCTGTAAAAATCATACTAATTCCATACTCATTACATTTATCAATTGAGTCTTGATCACGTACAGAGCCACCAGGTTGAATAATTGCAGTAATACCAGCATTGTGAGCTGCCTCAACACAATCATCAAAAGGGAAGAAAGCATCAGAAGCTAAAACTGCACCTTTTGTTACACCAGGAGCAATAAGTTCTTCAGCATGTTCAAAACATTGTTTAGCTGCCCAAATTCTATTAACTTGTCCAGGCCCAATTCCAATTGTTTGCTTATCCTTAGCAATGGCAATACCATTTGATTTAACATATTTTACAACTTTCCAAGCAAACATCATATCTTCCAATTCTTTATCAGTAGGCTTTCTATTAGTAACAACAGTATAATCATCCAATAATTTAGAATCTATAGTCTGAACTATTATTCCACCATTAATTTTTTTAATATCATAACTACCTTCAGGTTGTTTAACACTTATATCAGGCAATTCCAATAATCTTAAATTCTTCTTTGATTTTAGTAATTCCAGTGCATCAGGTGCGAAAGAAGGAGCAACAATAACCTCTAAGAAGATTTCTTTCATTTCTGTAGCAAGTTCCATAGTAACCTCACGATTAACAGTAACTATTCCACCAAATATTGACGTTTTATCAGCATTAAATGCCTTTTTCCAAGCGGTATAAATATTTTCATTATCACTACCAACACCGCATGGATTTCCATGTTTACAAGCAACTACAGTTGGTTCATCAAACTCTTTTAATAACTCTAATGCACCGTTAGTATCATTTATATTATTAAAAGATAATTCTTTACCATTTAATTGTTTTGCAACAGTTAAAGAACCTGTACATTTTCCGATTTCTTTATATAAAGCACCTAATTGGTGAGGATTTTCACCATATCTCATTTCTTGTACTTTTTCATAGGTCAAAGTTAGTTCGTTAGGGAAAGAAGTATCATTTCTTTCCTTCTTCAAATAATTACAAATCATAGCATCATAATTTGCAGTATGTTCAAAAACTTTATTCATTAAGTAAAACTTAGTATCAAGACTAACTTGTCCATTAGATTTTAATTCATTTAAAACCTTAGAATAATCAGCAGGATCTGTAATAACGCTAACATCTTGATAATTTTTAGCAGCACTACGTAACATTGTAGGACCACCAATATCGATATTTTCAACACACTCTTCGCGAGTCACATTATCCTTTAAAATAGTAGCTTTAAAAGGATATAAATTTACAACTACAAAATCAATAGTATCAATACCCAAATCCTGTAATTGTTTCATATGTGTTTCTTTAGAACGCATAGCCAAAATTCCTGCGTGAACTTTAGGGTGTAAAGTTTTAACTCTTCCATCCAAACACTCAGGAAAACCTGTAAGTTCAGAAATTTCAGTAACATTTAAACCTTCATCCATTAATTTTTTATAAGTACCACCAGTAGAAATAATTTCAATACCTAGTGTTTGTAATTCTTTTGCAAAATCAACAATACCTGTTTTATCAGATACACTAATTAAAGCCTTCATAAAATCATCCTTTCAATATCGTTTTTAATATATATATTATATCAGTTATTTTACAAAATGCAAGAAATAAAATTTTTTAAAGATTTTTAGAAATGTAGAATTTTGATTATGAATATGATAAAATATATAAGAATAAAGAGAGGTGCTTATGGAAAAATTAAATATAGATACTATAAAGCAAAATAATATGAAATGTTTTATGTGTAAAGGAGATTTAGAAGACAAAAATACAACTTATATGGTTGAATTAGATAATTGCATTATAATCATAAAAAATGTGCCATCTCAAGTATGTAGACAATGTGGCGAAGTTTCTTATAGTAATGAAGTCGCAAAACAATTAGAAAAATTGGTAAATTCAGTAAGAAATGCAATTACGGAAATTACAGTGATTAATTATACTGAAAAAGTTGCATGACACACGTAGGAGACTAAAAAATGTATAGAAATTGGTATTCATAAACATAAAATGTAAAAAATATTGTAAAAACAGCGATTTTATGGTACAATTATATTGTTAACATGATAACACGCATAAAAGTAAAAAAGGAGGAGAACTATGCGGTTAAAGCAGTTTGATATGGAAGCCCTAAAAACAACGCGAAAAACAGTTTTTAAGAGGTATAAGGAAAGTGGATGCTATTGTGGTACTTATAGTTTTTGGAGAGAGTTAGAGCAGATTATTCGCAGTAAATCCGAAAGTTATGAGTGGATCAAAAAACCTAAGGACATGATAGTGCTTGGAGATGTATGGGAATATCAGATTGGTACATTTAATTACAAGCACAGATTGCACAGGTTTGCATATCTATATGCGGAATATGATGAAAACCAGGAAATGGTAATTGCTGATCATGGACACAAAGAACTATGTAATAAAGGGACACAAATAAAAAAGGTGAAAGAATGGTATATATTTCCGGATGGGCGTGTCGAATATTGTAGAAAGGATGCTATGCACCATTTGGTGAATAATTATCATGAACCAATATATGTTCTTTCTATTAAGTCTATGAGCAACGCATTGTAATCAAATCCAGAACTGCATTCTTAGACAGGTTTGTCAAGGAATGCAGTTTTTCCTTATTTCTTCTTATTTATATTAAAGATAAGATATAAATTTGTGTTTGTCGTTCTAGAAGATAGATATTAAAAATTATAATTACATGTGTAGGGGCACGGCGCACCGTGCCCATTGAAATAGGCA
>CAOKMR010000149.1 GCA_948469815.1 uncultured Clostridiaceae bacterium
AAGCGAAAGAGCAAATGCCATCAGAATGTACAGTTAATTAAGTTGGGTTATACTATGTTTGCGATCTCGACTTGTAAACATCAAATTATTTCTAATAGTTCATATTCTTGGTGGGGAGGAATGCTAAATAGAAATATTGATAAAATTATTATAGCGCCGGAAACGGGCTATTTGAAAGGAACGGACTATTATCCTGAAAATTGGATTAAATTACCCTCAGATTTGCAGGATAAATAAATTCAATAATGAGGTAGTATAGCGAATGGAAAAGTTTGTTTTTTTGTTGAAAACTTATCAAAATGATTTGCAATATGCAGTGAGACTTATTCAATCTTTTCATCATTTCAATTGTGATAATATCAAAATGTTCATAGTTATGCCTGAAAAACTATTTGGCGAATTACGTACAAGAGTAAATTGTAGTAATATTACATTTATGACAGAAGAAGCATGTCCTTATCTAGTTAATAAATCAATTAATGGAATTGCACCTGGATATATTAACCAGGAAATTATCAAGCTATCATTCTGGGAGAATAATTTATGTGAAAATTATTTTTGCCTTGACTCGGATGGCATTTTTATAAGACAATTCGGATACGACGATTTTTTATGTCAAGATGGATATCCGTATACAGTATTATTTGAGGATTGTGATTTAAAAGCAGACCCAGACTATTATGAAAAATTTTGGCAGTTAAGGGAGAAAAGTCTTGAGAAAATAAAGGATGAGCTAAATTTTTATAATAATAGAACTATAACATGTCACGGCTTTCAGATATTTAATTACCAAGTACTAAAACACATGAAAGAACATTTTATGGATGCCAATATGTATACGTATGAGTCTTTAATGACAATTTCCCCCTATGAATTTTCCTGGTATAATTTTTATTTACAAAAGAGCAACGTTATACCTATACATATATGCGGAGAGATGTTTAAATGTTTTCATACGCCAAAACAGTATGTCTTGAGCATATTGGGAGGACTTAAATTAGATGATTTAAGAAGAAGCTATGTTGGAATTATTCTTAATTCAAATTATACAAAGGGTAAAGACATAAATTTCGGTGATATCTCTAAATTCCATATAAATATAACTTTAAAACAATATCTTTATGTTACTAGGGAGTTTTTTTATTCATTTCTTAAAAGTATTAAAAGTATAAAAAATAGTAAATAGATAAAGTGATTGCGAAAGGATTGAAATGGGAATAGGGATAGTAAAAAAATTATCATATCTTTTGGATCGACGACAAAAGATAAGTTTATTTTTTCTTTTAATTATAATTTTTGGTGGTTCATTGATGGAGATGATTGGAGTTTCAAGTGTATTACCATTGATTAATATAATAATGACACCAGATATAATAAACACAGATAGTAAATATCAATATGTTGGATCACTATTTCAGGTCACAGATGTAAAGTCGTTTGTTATTATCATGGCGCTTGGACTGTTTGCTGTTTATCTGATTAAAAATATATATTTATCTATTATGTATAAGCTTCAATATAGATATATATATAATAATCAGAGACGAATGTCAGTTAGGATGCTAAGAAATTATATGTCTCAGGAATATCTATTCTTTGTGTCCCATAATACTGCAGAGTTGCAAAGGAATGTTCATGGAGATGTCACAGGAATGTTTCTGCTCTTAACTAATTTGATGGCGTTGACAACGGAGATATCCACATGTATTGTGTTACTTGTTTTTTTGTTTATTCAGGATTTTCAAACAACGTTTGCACTAGTTTTATTGATGATATGCTTTCTGATGTTTATGATTTTTAGCTATAAAAAGTATGTGGCATCATTGGGAGAAAAAAATCGAATTGTAAGTGCTGATATTAATAAATATATTATACAGTCTTTTAGTGGGATTAAAGAGATAAAAGCGGCCAATAAAGAAAGTTTTTTTGTAAGTCTATATGAACGAACATATGGTAAACATACAAGTTTGCAAAAAAAACAACAATTTACGAATATAGCACCGCGGCTTATTATGGAAACATTGTGTATTTGTGGATTAATGGGCTTTATTTCTATCAGAGTATATATGGGAGTGCCAATTCAAGATTTTATCCCAACTCTTTCTGTATTTGCAGTTGCGTTAATACGTATGCTGCCAGCATTTACGCGAATAACCAATGATATTACGATGATTATGTATACTAAGCCTCAGCTTGACGCAGTTTATCATGATGCAAGAGGAATTGAGCATAATGAAAAAAATGTAGAGACAGATAAAGATGACTGTACAGAAATAAATTTGCAAAGTGGTATTGATTTTTCTCATGTATCTTTTTCATATCCGACAAGGCCGGACAAGGTAATATTAAAAGATATTTCTTTTAACATACCCCAAAAGGCTTCGTTTGCCTTAGTTGGACAATCTGGCGCAGGTAAATCAACTATTGCCGATTTGCTTCTTGGAATTTTAAAACCAGACAGTGGCCATATTATGGCAGGAGATACTGATATAGTAGAGCATTTGGCATCTTGGCGTAAATTGATTGGCTATATTCCACAAGAAATATATTTATTTGATGGCAGTGTTCGTTCAAATATTGCGTTGGGAGTGCATGATAATGAAATAGATGATACGGCAGTTTGGGATGCGCTTAAAAGGGCACAGTTAGATGATTTTATTTCATCCCAGCCTAATAAGCTGGATACCCAAATTGGAGAACGCGGGGCAAAGTTATCTGGGGGACAAAAACAGAGACTAGGTATTGCAAGAGCTTTATATCGCAAACCGTCAATCCTTATTCTCGATGAGTCGACGTCAGCATTAGATTCAGAGACAGAGACGGCGGTGATGGAATCGATAAACAATTTGGCAGGTTCTGTAACATTGATAATTATTGCACATAGAGTAACGACTATTAAGAATTGTAATATAATACTTGAAGTAAAAGAAGGAACTGTAAAACAAAAAGATTATGAGGATTTGAATTTACGAGGCATTAAATGATTGATAGAGTATTGAAAAAAATAAAACAATATTTCAGTAGTTCCACTAAAGAAAAATATGAATATTTAGGGGTTGGAACGCAAATATGTGAACCTGAATGTTTGCACAATAAGGAAAAAATTTGGATAGGAGATTATGTTTATATAGGTGGGGGGGGGTACATATGGGGGGACGGAGGACTTAAGATTGGTTCGGGAACAATTTTGGGTCCAAGAGTAACAATTCA
>CAOKMR010000150.1 GCA_948469815.1 uncultured Clostridiaceae bacterium
ATTTGCTATTTATTTTTTCATCATAATACTTTAATTGTGATTGATAACTATTTAAAAATTGAAGCACTATTTTTTGTAAATCCAACAAATGATAAATCTAAAAAATCATAGATATTCTTTTTTACTACTTCATCTGGCATATCTTCTATTTCAATCAAATTAAATGGTGTAAGAATTATTTTTAATTTATCTGTAACTAAAAATCTATATGCTAAAGAGCCTCTATCTTCTTTTTTCATTCTTCCAATTTCACTTAATATGCATGTGTCTAAAAATATTTTTCTATATTCCATATTTAATATTCTCCATTATCTTTGTCAATTATTTATACTTTTTAATTCATTCCATCTATCTACAGACATCAAAACTTCTCTTGGCTTACTCCCTTGATAACTAGATATAACTCCTCTTGCTTCCATTTGATCAATAATTCTTCCTGCTCTTGCATAACCTATCTTAAATCTTCTTTGTATAAATGAAGTAGAGGCTTGTCCCGTTTCTACTACTGACTCTATGGCCTCCATTAAAAATGGATCTATATCATCATCAATATCTAATTTTAACCCATTATTATCTACTGCTTGCAATATATCTCCATTATATGTAATTTTTTCTTCTGCTTTTATATAATTAGTGATTTTTTCTAACTCATCATTTGAGATAAAAGCACCTTGATATCTTTTTGATTCATATATACCCACTTCTTTTAAAAGCATATCTCCATTTCCTAAAAGTTCTTCTGCTCCTATAGAATCTAAAATTACTTTTGAATCAATTTGTGATGGAAGTCTAAAAGCTACTCTAGTAGGTATATTAGCTTTTATTGTTCCATTTATAATATTTATTGAAGGTCTTTCAGTAACTATTATGATATATATTCCTACAGATCTTGCCTTTTGAGTTAGTATATAAATATATTCTTCAATTTCCTTTTTGTCTATTTCTATTAAATCAGCATATTCATCTATAATAAGTATAATATTAGGCAATTTCTCATGATTATTCTGTTTTTTATTGTATTCTTCTATATTCTTTACCCATTTATTTGCAAGTATTGCATATCTATTTTGCATTTCTTGACAAAGCCATGCCAATGCTCCTAAAGCCTTTCTTTTGTCAGTTATAACTGGTACTAATAAATGTGGTATTTTATTATATAATGATAGCTCTACAGCTTTAGTATCTATCATTAAAAATTTTACTTCATTTGGTTTTGCTTTATATAAAATACTATTTATTAATATATGTAGAAACATACTCTTTCCAGATCCTGTTGTTCCTGAAATTAGCATATGGGATGTTTTTTCAATATCTATTATCTTATATTTTCCATAGATATCTTTTCCCAATCCAACTGTAAGTTTAGATGTACTATTTTCAAATTCTTCATTTTTTATAATTTCTCCAAATTTAACTATCTCTTTATCTCTTCTTTCAGTTTCGATACCTACTAATTGCTTTTCTGGTATTATTTTTATATCTATAATTTTTGTTCCTAAATTTAAAGCTAAATCATCTTTTAGTTTTTTTACTTTATTAACACTAATGCCTTCTTCTAATCTTATTTCATATGTTGTAATGGTTGGACCTATTGATACATTTTCTACTTTAGATTTCACTCCAAAGCTATATAATATCCTTTGCAATTTTTGGGCACTTTCTACTAATATTTTTTTACTTTCTACTTGATTTGAATTTATTTTTATATCTAATAATTCTAATGGTGGTAAATGATATTCTATTTTTTCTATTTCACTTTTTAGTATTTTATTTTGACTATTATTTTGTTCTTTTTCTGTTAGTATTATATCTTCTTCTGGATTTTCTTTAATTTTTGCAATTTCTTGTTCAAGTAATACTTCTTTATTTTCTTTTATCACTTCAACTGATAAATCTTTATTTTCTTTATTTCTTATAAATTTTAAAAATCTTTCTATCATAATTTTTCCTTTTTATATTTATATACTTATATATTTTTGATTCTTATGATTTGGTTTTTCTGGTATAGTCATCTGTAATAATCCTTTTTCCAATAAAGGTCTTAAGTATAGCATTGTAAAGTTTCTTGCATGTTTATATTCCATATATTCCATTATTTCTTTTTTGCTATGTGCTTCTTTACAAAATTCTAATATCTTTATTTCTTGTTTATTTAACTTAGTCGGTTCTTGGTCGGTTCTTGGTCGATCTTTTATCTCATTTTCAAATCCATCATGCATAAATATTGTCGTAATAAAATAATCTCTTGTTTCATTCGTTTCAAACTCTGGCTCTTTTGAACCATTATTCTTTAATGCTCTCTTTATTTTTGGAACACCTGTATTTCTACCTTCTGTTAATTTTAACTCTTTTAAAAATTCACCAATTCTACGATTTCTATATTTTCTTGCTATCATATTTTTATCTTCAATTGATTTTTCACTTATTGAACGATCAGGCCCTGGGTAGCTTACAATATGAATTCTATCTTCCATTATTCTTACTTCTACTGGCTCTCTTACATCATATCCTCTATGGTAAACTGCATTTACTAAAGCCTCTTCTATTGCTTGATATGGATAATTAAAAAATCTTACTGCCTCTGCCTGTCCATCTATCTTTAATATTTTTTCTACAATAACAGTATTTTTAATGTATGTTAACGCACTCTTTATCATACTATCTATTGGTCCTTTAAATATTTGCTCTGTCATATCATCACCTTCTGGACCATTTCTTAAATCTACTACTTCTATTTGTGAATATGGAAAGAACTTTTGTGGCTCATCATTAAAGAACATTAAACCAACATTTAGAGGTTTCATATATTCTGGTGTTCCATCTACAATTCTCATACTTTTGCATAAATCCATAAAATTCATTGTTTCAGATTCTTTTAGTAAATCACTTTTGATTTCATATAGATAATTTTGAATTAGAGGCAATTTTAAATCTCTAATTTCTGCTTCGTGATTCATTCTATCATCAAAAGGTATTGTTCTTGCCATATCATATAATTCTTTTTGTTCTGTCTCTGTTGCTTTTACTGTGCTTGACATTTTTCTTATATAATAGGAATATCCTTTTGAAAAGTCTTTATCTAATGTCGTAGGACATTTATATGGTCTTGTTTGTCCGCCAAAGCACCATACTACTAATATATTTTTACCTTTATATTG
>CAOKMR010000151.1 GCA_948469815.1 uncultured Clostridiaceae bacterium
TTAAATGTTATAATTTTTGCCTATTTCAATGGGCACGGTGCGCCGTGCCCCTACACATGTAATTATAATTTTGTATAATTTTAAAACGTATAATCATCCCCACAAACACAAATTTCTGCAATTGGGCACATGTAATGTGCCCCTACGATATTATTCATCATTAATCATTCATTATTCATTATTCATTGTGATTTTATATAATAAAATCACACATACACCCCCCAATTTAGATATGTCCCTTTTTCCAAAGAGAACCGTCCCCATTTCCTACACGCATAAAACACTTGTATAAAATATGTCTTTTTTTTATGTTGTCAAACTGATAAACTATATGAAGGGTGATATTTTATGGGAATTGCTTATCATAAAAGAATTGATAAAAGATATATACAATATACTTTGAGAATTGAGGATAGTATATTGGAGAAGATAAAACAAATATCAAAGGAAGAAAATATTTCTATTAATGAGGTTGTAAATCAATCTTTACAGTTTGCTATTGATGATTATGAAAAAAGTAAATGTTACATATAATTGGATATTAATTTTTAGTATTTTTCCGTTTACCCTTTATTTTTCTGATCTTTTGTTATATAATAGTTGCATTATTTAAAGATTTGTTAGAGCTTTATTGCTCAAGGGGGGGTTTTATGTCATCATATAATTTTAAAGAAGTTGAAAAAAAGTGGCAAAATAAATGGGAAAAAGAGGGTACTTTTAATGCAAAAGATGATTATACTATGAAAAAATGGTATGGTCTTATTGAGTTTCCTTATCCTTCTGGACAAGGTTTACATGTTGGTCATCCAAGAAGTTATACTGCTCTTGATATAATAGCTAGAAAAAGAAGGCTTGAAGGATATAATGTATTATACCCTATTGGTTTTGATGCATTTGGGCTTCCTGCTGAAAATTATGCAATTAAAACTAATATTCATCCAAGAGTAGTTACTGCTCAGAATATTGAGCATTTTAAAGAACAATTAAAGTCTATTGGTTTTTCTTTTGATTGGTCTAGAGAGGTTAATACTACTGAACCAGATTATTATAAATGGTCTCAATGGATTTTTGTTCAATTATTTAAAAAAGGACTAGCTTATAAAGCTACAATGCCAATAAATTATTGTACAGGTTGTAAAGTTGGTCTTGCAAATGAAGAGGTTGTTAACGGAGTTTGCGAGAGATGTGGAAGTCCTGTTGTTCAAAAGGAAAAAAGCCAATGGATGCTAAAAATTACTGATTATGCAGAAAGACTTTTAAATGATTTAGATGATGTTAATTATCTTGAAAAAATCAAAACTCAACAACGTAATTGGATTGGAAAAAGTGAAGGTGCTGAAGTTAAATTTAAAATTGCAAATTCTAATGAGTATTTAGAGGTTTATACTACTAGACCTGATACTATGTTTGGTGCTACTTATATGGTTGTTGCTCCTGAACATCCTATTATATCAAAGTTAGCTGATAAGATATTAAATATGGATGAAATTGAGAAATATAAAGAAGAAGCTTCTAGAAAATCTGATTTTGAAAGAACTGAGATTGAAAAGGATAAAACAGGTGTAGAGATTAAGGGTATTATGGCTATAAATCCTGCTGATGGCAAGGAAATTCCTATTTGGATTTCAGATTATGTTTTAATTACTTATGGAACAGGGGCTATTATGGCTGTTCCTGCTCACGATGAAAGGGATTTTGCTTTTGCTACTAAGTTTGGTTTACCTATTAAGCAAGTTATTACGAATAAGGAAAATGATGTTTCTATAGAAAATGGTGCATATTCTGATAAATCTGATGGCTATCTTATTAATTCTGACTTTTTGAATGGATTACCTGTTAATGAAGCTATTAACAAAATGATTAAATTTCTTGAAGATAAAAATATTGGAACTAAAAAGGTTAATTATAAATTAAGGGATTGGGTATTTTCTCGTCAAAGATATTGGGGAGAACCAATACCTATGGTATATTGTGATAAATGTGGATGGGTTCCTTTAGATGAAAAAGATTTACCTTTAGTTCTTCCTGAGGTTGATGAGTTTAAGCCTGGTGAAAATGGAGAATCTCCTCTTGCAGCTTTGAATGATTGGATAAATACTACTTGTCCTCATTGTGGTGGATCTGCAAAGAGAGAGACAGATACAATGCCTCAATGGGCTGGTTCTTCTTGGTATTTTTTAAGATATATTGATCCTCATAATGATAAAGAGTTTGCATCTAAAGAGGCTTTAAATTATTGGTTACCTATTGATTGGTATAATGGTGGTATGGAGCATACTACTCTACATCTACTTTATTCAAGATTTTGGCATAAATTTTTATACGATATTGGTAAAGTTCCTACTAAAGAGCCTTATGCAAAACGTACTTCTCATGGTATGATTTTGGGTGGTAATGGTGAAAAGATGTCTAAATCTAAGGGCAATGTTGTAAATCCTGATGATATTGTTAAAGAGTTTGGTGCTGATGCATTTAGAACTTATGAAATGTTTATTGGACCTTTTGACCAATCAACTCCTTGGTCTATGGAAAGTTTACGTGGTTGTAGCAAGTTCTTAGATAGGGTTTGGAATTTACAAAATTTCTTAATAGATGGTGACAGTTACTCTACTGAATTTGACAAAATGATGAATAAAGCTGTTAAAAAAATCTCAAACGATTTTGAGGAAATGAAGTTTAATACAGCTGTTGCTACTCTTATGACAATGGTAAATGAATTTTATAGATTAAAGAGAATTAATAAAGCAGAGTTTAATACTTTCTTGATATTATTAAACCCTATAGCTCCTCATGTTTCTGAAGAAATCTATAGTTTAATAGGAAATGCTAAAACCATTGCTGAAAGTTCTTGGCCTACCTATGATGAAGCTAAAACAATTGATGATGAAATTGAAATTCCTATTCAAATAAATGGTAAACTAAAGGATACTATAATGATAGTTAAGGATTCAGAAGAAGATGTCGTAAGACAGTTAGTTCATGATAAAATCTCTGATATTCTTGATGGAAAAAATATAGTAAAAGAGATATATGTTAATAATAAGATTTATAATATCGTTGTTAAATAAAAATTTGTGTTTGTAGGGAGGATAAAAATTGTAGAGAATTATAATTATACGTTG
>CAOKMR010000152.1 GCA_948469815.1 uncultured Clostridiaceae bacterium
ATGCAATGTGTCCCTACATTTATTATTCATCATTGATTTTATATAATAAAATCACACATACAACCCCAAATTTATATATTAGATACTTTGAATATGAAATGTTTAACAGTTTCCATAATTTTAGAGCTTGCCAATAATAATAATAGTATGATATAATAATAAATATTTTAGGGAAATTTTGAAAAATAGAGGGGAAAAAATTATAAAATGATAAACATACTTTTATGTGGAAACAATAAGTTTTTTGATGGTGCCTTAACCCAACTAATATCAATAAAAAATAGGACTAAAGAAGCGATTAACTGCTATATATTTACTATGGATGCTACAAGACTAAATAAAGACTATATAGCTATTACAGATAAACAAATAGAATTTTTAAACTATGTAGTAAAATCAAAAAACGTAGAAAGCCAAGTAACAAAAATAGATGTTACAGAAATATATGAAAGAGAATTTCTAAACTGTGCAAATGAAAAAGCATATTGTACACCATATACACTTTTAAGATTACTTGCAGATTTAATTGAAAATATTCCAGATAAACTATTATACTTAGACATAGACATAATGGTAGGTAAAGACATAAAAACATTATACGAAATAGACATTGAAGACTATGAATATGCAGCAGTAAGAGAAAAATATGGAAGTAAACTAATAAGACATGACTATATAAATGCAGGAATGTTATTACTAAATATGAAAAAAATAAGAGAAACAAAACTATTAGAAAAAGCAAGAAACTTAATAAAAACAAAAAAGCTATTATTTGCTGACCAAGACGCTATATATAGGTCAACAACTAAAAAATTAATATTACCTAGAATATATAATGAACAATCAAAATTTAACAAAAAAGATACCGTTATATGCCATTTTTGCAAAAGACTATTGCTTTTGCCATATCCTCGTATTGAAAACTATAAGCAATGGAATGTAGAAGAGGTACACAATGTTTTAAAATGTCATTATTATGATAACGACTTAGAAGAATATATACATCTGATGAAAGAATTTAGAATAAAAGAAAAAGAGGCAATAGTTAAATAATAAAAATTATAGCTTCAAAAGGAAAGGGTACAAAAATGAACGATAATAAAAAAGTAATACCAATATTTTTTGCAGTAGACGATTACTATATTCCATTTTTAGCAGTTGGACTTCAATCTCTAGTAGAGCATTCATGTGAGGAATATGAGTATTTAATAAAAATTTTAAACACAAATGTAAGTGAAAAAAGTAAAAAGAAAATTAAGAAATATGAAAGAGAAAACATAAATATAGAATTTGTAGACTTAAATTATTACATAGAAAAGGTAAAAGATAAACTATATACAAGAGACTATTATACAAAAACTACTTATTTTAGGCTATTCTTGCCAGAATTATATCCACAATATGACAAAGTATTATACTTAGACAGTGATATAATAATATTAGAAGACATAGCAAATTTATATAATATAGATATTGGAAATAACCTAGTTGGAGCAATACCAGATGATATAATTCAAAATGGAAAAGAATTACAAGAATATGCAGAAAAAGTAGTAGGAGTTTCAACATATAAAAAATACTTTAACGCAGGAATACTATTAATGAACTTAGATGAGCTTAGAAAGTTCAATTTCCAAGAGAAATTTTTGTATCTACTAGGAACAACAAAATTCTCAGTAGCACAGGATCAAGACTATTTAAATAGAATTTGCAAAGGCAGAGTAAAATATATAGATAATGCTTGGGATGTTATGCCAGCACCAGGAAGAAACAAAAAAGATGAAGAATTAAAACTACTTCATTTCAATTTAACATATAAACCATGGCGTAGAGATGATGTACCATACAAAGAATTCTTCTGGGAATATGCTAAAAAGACAGAATTCTATAATGAAATACAAAAAATGAAAGAAAATTATACAGATGAAGAGAGATTTTTAGACATGGAAACTGAAAGAAACCTTGTAAGCCTTGCAGCAAAAGAAGCAGAATGTGTAGGAGACGATAGACCAGAGAAAAAGGCAGTAATACAAGAAAGCAATGTACAAAAATCTAAAGAAAGACTTGAAATACTAGAAAAGATAAAAAAGTTAGAGTTAGAAGGGAAATTTGATGTAGATGCAGAAGATGATCCACCAACTATTACATTAACACCTGATAAAGTTGATTATCTTAAAGAGAAAACAACCAGTAAAGTAAAGGCGAAAGTAGCAAATGCAGTAGCACAAAATTTTGCAAATGAACTATTAAAGAAAAATAAGCTAATTATAAAAGAAGTAAGGGGAATTCAAAATCTAGAAGGTGTAAAGACAGGAGGAATAATAACATGCAATCACTTTAATCCATTTGATTCCTTTACGGTAGAAATGATATTTAAAAGAACAGAGATTGGAAAGCAGAAAAAGCTATATAAGATTATAAGAGAAGGAAATTACACCAATTTCCCAGGATTTTATGGTTTCTTATTTAGAAATTGTTACACATTACCATTAAGTTCAAACACAAAAACCATGCAAAATTTATTAAAAGCAATAAAGAAAATATTACAAAACAAGGACTTTATATTAATATATCCAGAACAAAGTATGTGGTGGAACTATAAAAAACCAAAGCCTTTAAAAGATGGAGCTTATAAATTTGCAGTTAAAAATGATGTTCCAATTATACCAATATTCATAACAATGGAGGAAAGCAATATAATTGGAGAAGATGGATTTCCAGTAATGGAATATTACGTAAATATAGAAAAGCCAATATATAAAAATAAGGAATTAACAGACAGAGAAAATATAAATCAAATGAGAGATAAAAACTTTGCAGTATGGAAAGATATTTATGAGGAATTCTATGAGACTCCACTTAAATACACCACTCTAGTTGGAAAATAATACAAACATTGTATAACCAATTCATTGAAAAGTTTAGGCATTTTATGGTATAATATTAAGATATGAAAAAGAGAAAATTTAGGGGTTTTTTATATGTCAAATGAAGAAAATTATATAATTGAAAATGAAACAACTGATATTAATAAAAAGCAAGAATATTGGAACACTGGTATTGGTTTAAATAAAGTTGATAATTTAGAGCCTTCTAAATATTTATTAGAGTTATCCAAAA
>CAOKMR010000153.1 GCA_948469815.1 uncultured Clostridiaceae bacterium
TAAAAGACATAAAATTTTTAAAATAAAAAGGCTTGCCTCCCTTATCTAAGGGAGGTGTCAGCCAAAGGCTGATGGAGGGTCAAACTTTTAAAAAATTTAAAAACTTATTTTCTGTATCCATTAGAATATAGCTCATTGCAAGATAAATCAAGTTCATCATTCCAAGATATACCATACCCACCAACATCAACTTTTACCTGTTGAAATAAGCCATTAATATCCTTTAAATTTTTAAAAATAATCCATTTATTAAATAATGGTTTTACATCATAATATTTTATAGAATTATCTTCAAATGTTATTTCTAATATAAAATTTTGTAATGCATTTACACTTTTTACTTTATGAAACATAAATAAAACCTCCTATGCTAATGGTGGCAATTTTTTAAAATTTTATGTATTCCAATTGTACAATAAAATTAGAAAAAAATCAATTTAACATTATGGAAAAGGTATAAAAAAATAAGGGACAAATATCTCTTATTTCCCTAAGATAAAAACATAAATATTACAAACCAGAAACAAAAACTTAACAAATAAAAAATAAAGTAAAAACCAAGAAAATCCGTAAACTAAACTGGATTTTCTTGGTTTTTGTAGAAGAAACAACCGTTTACAAAGAAAAACGAAAACAATATAATAAGAAGAGAATATACCCATTAGAACCTACTAACATAAATAATTAAGAAATTTTATAAATATAAAAATTCAAATATTTTTCGAATTTCTTAATTATTTATCGCACATAAACTATAAAAAATATTCATTATTAACTATTCATCATTTATTATTCACTAAAAATTAAAAGGAGGCAACTAGCATGAAAAAAATATGGAAAGGAAAAAACAAAAAAACAGAAAACCTTGAAAACGTTGTAGATGTAGCATACACACAACATAATCTAAAAGAAAACAAAACTATAACACACAACGTAGGTGCACATTGCAATGTGCCCGTTAAAATGAATAATAAATTAAAAAGGACACGTATAATTGTGCCCTTAATCGTAGTGCTTGTGCTAATTTGTATAATAGCAGTAATATGTGTAGGGGAGCCCTTTGGGCGTCCGCATGAAAATGCAGAAATAAATAGAGATTTTGAACAAAACGAGGGACAAATTTTAGCAGAAACAACAACTCTAACGACAGGACAAACATATACAGTACCAGAAGATGGTTTATATAAAATAGAAATGTATGGAGGAAATGGCTCAGATTTGAATTTGAAGGATGGAACTATTATACCAGGTTACAAAGGTAAAAAGGTTACGAGTTATGTAAGATTGCATGAAAAATCTGTGTTAAGTACTGTGATAGAAAATGCGAGTGATGAGGTAACGTTGCCAGAAGACTGCGAAACTGATGTTCCAAATTGGATAGTGGAGCCTATGAAAGGCGCTAGTGGATTGACGTTGGTCTTAGACGGTGATAGTAACCTTTTGACAGTTTCAGGGGCGCCTGGGATGTCAAGCCAGGGGGCCGTCTGTATGGATTGTGGGTTGTGGCAAAACTTTACTATGAGATTTAATCCCCGGTATTTCGAACACAGGGAGTTTTTCGAATGTGAAAATTGCCCAAATAAAAGAGGATGCTAGATACGTGTGTGACTGTGTGGAGTCAGGAAACTCAGTTAACTCTTATTGGGTTTGGTTTACGCGGTGCTGGTGGTGGATGTAATAAAAATGGTACAGAAGGGCAATATCGGGTGGTCTGGAAAAGTAAAAGGAGCTGAGGGTGTTAGTGATGTAAGCACTGCTGTCAGGGAAGATGACTTAGGGGATGACCCTTTCGTTACTATTGAATTAGTTCAGTATGCTCAGGTCGTGAAAGTGAGATACCAAAATGCAGATGGAAGTTATACAGATTATAGCAATGTAATGGATGAATGCTATGATAATGGAGCAACAGTAAATTGGGACACAAGCCAAATAAGTGACTTTGATTCAGACACATATGAATCAGCAAGTGTATCGTATTCAGTAACAGGAGCCAAAACTACAGAAGTAACGATAAACAGGAAAACATATAATCTAACATTAAATAAAGGAACAGGAATAGAAAGTGTAACAGAGGCAGGACCATATAGAGTGGGACAAAGTGTTACAGTAACAGCAACTCCAAAGGCAGGATATACATGGTCTAATTGGACAGGAACGGAAATTAATGGCTCAAATGATCAATCATATACATTTACAATGCTAGCGGGAGATGTAGCACTAACAGCAAATGCAACATTAAACACATATACAATAAATTATGATTTAGCAGGAGGAAATGTAACAGGAAATCCAGAAACATATACAGTAGAAACAAATAATATTACATTAAAAAATCCAACAAAAGAAGGATATACATTTACAGGCTGGACAGGAACAGGAATAGAAGCAGAAACAAAAGAAGTAACAATAGCAAGTGGTTCAACAGGAAATAGGGAATACACAGCAAATTGGGAAGCAACAGAATATACAATAACATATAACTTAGATGGAGGAGAGACAACAAATCCAACAAGTTATACAATAGAAGATGAGGATATAGTATTAAGTGCACCAAATAAAGTAGGATATACATTTACAGGTTGGACAGGAACAGGAATAGAAGAAGAAACAAAAGAAGTAACAATAGCAAGTGGTTCAACAGGAAATAGGGAATACACAGCAAATTGGGAAGCAACAGAATATACAATAACATATAACTTAGATGGAGGAGAGACAACAAATCCAACAAGTTATACAATAGAAGATGAGGATATAGTATTAAGTGCACCAAATAAAGTAGGATATACATTTACAGGCTGGACAGGAACAGGAATAGAGGAAGCAACAAAAGAAATAACCATAGCAAGTGGTTCAATAGGAAACAGAGAATACACAGCAAATTGGAAAGCAACAGAATATACAATAACATATAACTTAGATGGAGGAGAGACAACAAATCCAACAAGTTATACAATAGAAGATGAGGATATAGTATTAAGTGCACCAAATAAAGTAGGATATACATTTACAGGTTGGACAGGAACAGAAATAGAAGAAGAAACAAAAGAAGTAACCATAGCAAGTGGTTCAACAGGAAATAGGGAATACACAGCAAATTGGGAAGC
>CAOKMR010000154.1 GCA_948469815.1 uncultured Clostridiaceae bacterium
CAACAACAGATATTGAACAAGCAAAAAGATGGACAAAAATAAAAAAAGGAAGAATGCAAGAAGAAAATAAAGATGAGAATATAAAAAGATATATTAATATTTATGAATATACAGAAAATGATGAATTAAAAATTTTAGATTTTATACAAGCAACTGAAGAATGGCTTGATTTTGTATATAAAAATAGAAAAAGTAAAGAACTTTTACATGATTATGATATTGTAAAAGGTCCAGTAGCTGATGACAACTTATTTGCTACATTAAGATTATATGAAAGAAATTATACATCTAAAGAAGATACTATAAGAGCACTAAAAACATATAAATTAGTAAATCAAATTTCATTTCATACACCAAAAGCAATAGACACGATTAAATATATAGAAACAAAGGAGGTTGAAGAAAATGAATAATAATAAAACATTAGAAAATATGTTATGGATATTTATACCAAATATAGCAAAAATAATATCAAATAGAAAAGGTATAAGCTTAAAAAAAGCGAATCAATTTATATATAATTCAAATATATATAAAAAATTAGAAGATAAAAACAGCAAAATGTGGTATTATTCTGATGAAATATTAGCCGACTTTTTTATAAATGAATATGAGAAGAATGAGTTATATGGGGTGTAGTATGGAAGAAGATATTGAATATAAAGCAAATGAATTTGTGATTTTTTGTATAGAAGTCTTTAAAGAAGAAAATAAACTTACAGGAAAAGAAGTGTATGAATTATTTGAAAAATATGGAGTATTAAAATATTTATATGATGGGTATGATATGTTACATACACAAGGAGATAGATGGAT
Source organism: uncultured Clostridiaceae bacterium (assembly GCA_948469815.1). Classification (GTDB taxonomy): domain Bacteria; phylum Bacillota; class Clostridia; order TANB77; family CAG-508; genus CAKPSH01. The sequence goes on from CAOKMR010000154.1 coordinate 817, forward strand.
AATGAATGATATAAATGAATTTTTAAAGATTAGAGGATATAATGTAAAATAGAGATACCTATATTCTAAAGTATAAAACTAGAGATTAGTAAAAACTAATTTCTAGTTATTTTTTTATGCAATTTTTTTAAAAATTATACCTTTTGAACTTTCAAATGGCAGATACATTATTAAAAAAGTTTAAGAAATTTTATAAAATTTTCCGACTTTTTATAAAATGCTGACATATACCTAGTAGAGAGATTTAAAAAATTAAAAAAAGTTACATTTTGAATAGTAATTTGGAACTTATCTAGTATAAGGACAAATTAGTAATAAAAGATAACCAAAGTTAATAAACTTTAACAAATGAAAAAGGAAAGGTATATAGGTTTTGAAGGAAAAAAGTAAAATTATAGATTACTTATTAAATACAAAGAATCCATATCAAATAAAGGTACGGAGAGACGACTGTAGAAATGGAATATTTGGATACAAACAAAAAATTTAATAAATGTATGGTAAACATTTTAAAAGGAAAGATAGGAAAGTAGAATTTCGTAGTACTACTCGTTTTTGATTTGTTTTAAAATTTAAAGGAGAGGAGTTAAAATAAAAAGTGGCGAGAAAATCAAAGTATTCTTCTAATGAAAATAATACTATAAAGAATAAAATATGGTCTGTTGCATTATATATAAGGCTTTCACAAGAAGACGAAGACAATCGGAAAAGAGAAACAAGAAAGTAATAGTGTAACAAGCCAGAAAACGCTATTAAACGAATTCATAGAAGAACATGATGATTTGATAGTTTATGATACTTATATAGATGATGGATTTACAGGAACAGACTTTAATAGACCTTCATTTCAAAGAATGCTAGAAGATATGAGAAATGGAAATATTAATTGTGTAATTGTAAAAGATTTATCAAGACTTGGAAGAAATTATATAGAAGTTGGAAACTATATAGAGCAAGTTTTTCCATTATTTAATATAAGATTTATTGCCATTAATGATTTTGTAGATAGTTTTAAAAACCCAACAAGTACAAATACAATATTAGTGCCATTTAAAAACTTAATAAATGATGAATATTGCCGAGATACATCAATTAAGATAAGAACATCATTAAACGGAAAAAAGAAAAAAGGAGAGTTTATAGGGGCGTTTCCATCTTATGGTTATATAAAAGATCCAAAAGATAAGCATAAATTAATAATTGACGAAAGTGTTGCAAACATTATAAAAAATATATTTAATTGGAATGTAAATGAAGGATTAGGAAAAATAGCAATATGCCACAGACTAAATGATTTAGGAATATTAAATCCTACAGGACATAAGAAATTAGAATTAGGACAAAATTACAATAATTATGGAGTACAAGACAATACATATACTTGGACACCCTCTACAGTACGAAATATTTTAAATAGTGAAGTATATATTGGTAATACTGTTCAAGGAAAAAGAAGAACGAAAAGCTATAAAGTGCATAAAGTGGAACAAGTTCCAGAGGAAGAATGGGTAAGAGTAGAAAATACTCATGAAGCTATTATTGATAAAGAAACTTTTGAAAAAGCACAAGAATTAAGCAAAAGAGATACAAAAGTATCTCAAAAAACAAAAGAATTATCAATATGGGCAGGCTTCCTCAAATGTGCAGATTGCAAAAAAGCAATGAACAAAAAAAGCAGTACAAATAAAAGTGGAAGTAAATATGAATATTATATATGTAGTACCTATAGAAAAAAATCAAATAACTTATGCACAAAGCATTCTATTAAAGTGGAAAACTTAGAGAAAGCAGTATTAAAGGCTATAAATTTACATATTGATTTATTAATTGATACAGAAGAAATTGTACAACAAATAAATAGTGTAGGGGTGGCTTTGCGTGAGAATTTTGTGAAACAAAATTCATTCAGCGCAAATCGTCCGCAAATAGTAGATAATATGATTATAGAAAAACAAAATGAGATTTCCAAGATATCAAATTTTAAAAGGATGCTTTATGAGGACTGGAAAAATGAAGATATTACAAGAGAAGAATATTTAGAATATAAACAAAAATACGAAAATGATATTGAGAGGCTAAAGAGAAATATAGAAAGGTTAGAAAATGAAAAACAAAAGTATGAAAGTAAAAGTATAAGTAGTAATGAATGGATAGAAAAATTTAGAAAGAAAAAAGGAATTACAGAACTTTCAAGAGATATAATGATGGAACTAATAGATTGTATATATGTAAAAGAAAATGGAGATATAAAAATAA
>CAOKMR010000155.1 GCA_948469815.1 uncultured Clostridiaceae bacterium
AGGCAAAAGAACCCCAGAACAACCGTTCGTACCCTCGCTAATGTAAAAATGCCCTCAAAAGCACACAAAAATAATGTAACTTTCAAAGCTATGTAGTGCCGAAAGTGGCGGATTTACGGGCTTTCTCGGCTTTCCGTGTCCGTATCTGCCGGAAACTAAGACACCGTTGGAAGTAATAGTTATTTCTCCTCATAATTTCACCATTTCTCCATTTATGCTTCTACACATTTACTAATTTATATGTTCTGCAATAAATTACATCACCTCATATTTCTTATTTGTCAAAACAAATTTTTAACTTATTTTGCTAATTTCTAATACATGATAAAACTCTGTTCTCCAATCTTGTATAGCAATATTTCTTTCAAAATTATCTTCTTGAATAAAAATGCATCTTAAATATTTTCCCTTAAATATTTCTCTAATCCTCTTCCTACTCTCACTACTAAATCCTGAATAATCTTTTAGTACAAATGTAATTTCAGTAACAGTATTTTTTTTACCTTGTCCGTATAAATATTCTTTTATCTTTTTAGCATCGTCAATATCCTCAAGTACACAAACAAGCATCTGTTTTCCTAAACGCTGTTGGCGTATTTCATATTTTTCCCAATTTGGCTCAACCCAAAAACAATTTTTCAACTCACGTAAATTTGCTTTTACTACAAATCCCTTGGCACTAGTAAATATATTTCTTACCCCGTCCAAAGAATTTCCCACTTGCTGTGTTTCTTTTGATGTTTTTTCTAATTTTAACAACATACCCCATAATTCTATTAAGGCTTCTTTTGTATCTTGCCGTGATATCTTTTGAGAATTAACAATATTCTTATACAATACATTAATAACTCTTTTCAAATCTACAAAATTTATCTCATGACTTTCCAAATCTTTTTTCATTTGTATAATTTGATATTTCTGCATCGGAAAAATAAATTTTCCATCTTGAATCTTATTTGATATATTATTAATTGTTTTAGCCAATATGTTTATTGGTGAAATCTCCGTACATCCAATATAATCATCATATTGTGCTAAAAGAGCAGCACAAGTATGATACGCTGCTTCCATCTGCGTAATCTTAGTCTGATTTTTTCCGTCTCTTAAATCATTTATATGCCTAACTCCTTGTTCTTTATGATATGCAATTATCTCCTCTCTATTTCCATTAATCAACCAAGGATGCGGTTTCTGTGTTATATATTCTTTTACAAGTTCTAATAATGCTTCTTCCCTTATTTCAAAAATACCCATATTCTTTAAAAAATCCAACACATTTTCTGCCATTCTACTTAATTCATTTCTAAAAATTTTTTCATAAAAAATGCTATTTTGGGTTACTGAATCTATGGCATTTTTTAAAAGCGTATTTTTAATATAGAAATAATTTAATTTTTCCTCTCGCTTATACTTGTCAATTACCATTATTTCCTTATTTCTACTATATTTTCTAGCATATCTGCTTGCCCAACAACTTATTTCATATTCACTTTCTGTCAAAGAAGCTGGATAATGAATAATTGTTTCATATACTGTATCTCTCAATTCTTCACTGGATAAAATACTATTTATACTATTGAATTCATCGGATGTTATTTTTTCTATTACTTCATAAGTTATCTCCAATGCCTTAGTATAACCTACACCAATTTCAACTAAAGAGTGAATAATTTTCCACGAATTAAAATCCTCATTACCGTCATGTCTACTTGAATAAATCTTCTTGCTTCCATATTTATTTAAGTATTTTAAATTGAACTCATCTATCGTTGTCTTACATTTTAGTACATCTGATTTTCTCTTTTCCACTATATGATTCTTAAATCGACTCAATTCATATAAATATTTCCCCTCCGGAAACTTTCGCAAAAGCTGATTATCTAATATCCATTTTTCTGTTTTTGTAGCATATGTAAATAATGACATTTCTACTTGAATTTTCATTTCAGAATATTCACAAATATAAAAACTTGGTATTGCATAATCATCTACAACAATGGCACCGGCCGTAAATTGTTTAATATCACGTTGCAAATCATCATAAGAATTTACTGCTGCACGATGCGTATGCCCACAACATATAAGATCAACATTGTAATCTTCTATCCAATGTTCAAATCTTCTAGCATCTGATAATTCCAAGCATTCTATTCCATGATGCATAATCAAAATATTAACTCTATTATCATTCTTAATCTTTTTACCTATTTCAAATATCTTGTCATTAAATACTCTAAGTTTTTGATGATCTTCTTTATCTTTAGAAATCAATGTAGAATCTATTGATATTATTCTATATAATTCTTTACTCGGCGCAAAAACTTTATATGCTTCATATTCATATGATGTAACACCTTTATGAATAAGCTGAAATCTATCATGCCCATATCCACATAGCATTTGAAAATTATCCGAAAAATCCTTATTGCCATTACGTATATCATTAATCAATCCATTTCTATCATTATCTTCCCTATTAACATCATGATTACCTGGACATATATAAACCTTTTTACATGAACATTTACAGGCATTGGCAATATCCTTAATATAGGCAATTATTTCCTTTTGACTCCATGACCCTTTACCAAATTTAAACAAGCAATCACCCGTTATTAAAATAAAATCCATTTGCAAATCTAATTCACGCAATTTTACCAAGAGTTGTTCACGTACATTTTTTGCATCATAGCCCTTCATATTAAAATGAATATCTGATAAATGTAACCACCTCATAATTCTTTCGTTCCCCTTTCGCACTATTTTATCATTTAATACAACTCTATTGTATAGCTAAAATTTTCATCTGTATAAAATTTTATATTTACTTAGATTGTACCATATAAATACTCATACTTCGCATACTGAAATATGAAAAAATAAAATCAATACTTTCATAAATA
>CAOKMR010000156.1 GCA_948469815.1 uncultured Clostridiaceae bacterium
CATATTCTATTTCTCCCATTGATACAAAGTCTGTATGTTCATTTTTTATATCTATATATGATATTTTACTTTTATCTATATTATATATTTCATTTACATTTAATTTTATTTCTTTGGTTGGATAGTTTAAGTCTGGCATTGTTTTTGTTACTGTAGCACTTCCCGCTCCTCCTGCTCCTCCATTATGGTTTGATGTAACTACTATTCCTCCATTTGTATTAGTTGCTCCTCTTAAATTAATTTTGTTGGTAAAAATGTTAATACTTCCTCCTCCTGAAGATCCTCCCGCTGCTCCCCAAGAGTAGTAATTTTGAGAATTTGATGTGGCAGAACCACCATTAGAGCCTGTTGATACAATACTACCTTTATTTGATAGTTGATCTGCATAAATAACTAATAAACCTCCTGTTCCATTTCCTCCATTGCCTGCTGATCCTCCATTACCACCAGATCTTGAACCTGTACCTCCAGTGTTTCCTGCTCCTCCACCAGCGGTTTTATTCCACTCTCCAGTTTGATAAGCAGATCCATTTCCTCCTTTTCCTCCATTTGCTGCTCCTGCTCCTCCATTTCCATTAGACTTTAATCTACTTACAGCTCCACCACCTGAACCTCCTGAATAAGATGTTCCAGCTGCACCAGCGCCACTATAAACTGTACAGTTATTACCATGTGCTGCTCCTGATCCTCCTCCTCCTGTTGCTCTATTAGTTCCTGTAGCTCCTGCTATTCCATTTCCAGCTCCTACTCTTGCTCCTCCAGCACCTCCTACTGCTGGAACATATTCATATGAGTTATCTCTGTTTTTCCATAGGTATACGTTTTCTCCTGCTTGATTATATGTTCCTCTTGCTGTCATGCTTATTGTTCCATTGTTGTTCAATTCTCCCATTACACATATGTACATTCCTTTTTTATATGTCAAACTTGATACATTTCTTGCTGTTACTGTTACTCCTGAGTTTATTGTTAAGTTTTTATGATATTTTACTGCTAGCATTTTGTATTCTTTAGTACTATCTCCTAGATTTGTATTTGCTGTATATGTTACATCATCATAATAATTTATTAATTCTACTTTGTAGTCTTTTGTTTCATTAGTTCCATTTATGTTCCCTGTTACTCTAAATGTATATGTTCCATTCTCTAATTCACAATCTCTTACTCCTTGTACTATACTATCACATACTATTGCTCCATCTTCTGCTATTGTTACATTTGATGACTTTACATTTTCTTCTTGCATTTGATTTTCATTAGCAACTAATCCTTTTTTTGCTATATCTTTTATATTATCTATGGGTATAGAAAGTCCTGCTAATTTGCTCCCCGCAATTAGCAGTAATACCATTGCTATACTTAACATACTTACTTGTAGTTTTTTCTTTAACTTTTTTGCATATTTTTTACTGTATTTCTGTTTACCATATTCTTTTTTCTTTCTAGTGTTTTCGTCCATTATAGTACCTCCAAGTTTTATTATGTTTTCATCTTCATTGCTTTTAAATTATACTTGTATAATTATTTTCTTCCTTATTTAATTATATAAATATTTATAATGCATTTTCAATAGCCTTTTTAGCTACTATTTTAGGCGCCTTCTACATCATTACGGAAGGCTAACTTGAACGTTCCATTTTTTTTATTAAATCTTTTTATCTTTTTTGTTACATTTTTATTAAAAAATTCTAGTTCCTCTACGGAAACTAGAATTTTTTTCTATTTATAATGAAATATTTGAAAATAAATGTTATAACAGATTTCATAATATCTTTCATTTTTTTGTTATATTATTTCGTATTTGACATATCCTAGAATATGTGCTATTATATAGATACTAGAAACCAACCAATCTAGTAATATGAAGAACACAATAAAAGACTAGGCGCCAACCAAAGCATACCTAGTCTTTTTTCTGTACTACTCACTTATTAACTTTATAATTAAATAGAGTAAAATAAGTTTTAATACGTCCAACCAATCTTTCATATGAAATTCACCCCTTTCTACCTTTAGGTGAAAGGCATATATAAATATATAGTATTTGGTATATTTTGTCAATATAGAGTAACAGAAGCTAGATTCTCCTCCTTTTCTCCTGGTTTTACCCATTTTATCATTTCTGCTATTTTTCCATAGTTCTTCTTTAATATGTTTCTGTCTAATATATCTACTTTTCCGTCTTCGTTTAAGTCATAGATTCCTTTTGTTTCTTTGTTTGATTCTGTTATTATTATTCCATAATTGTCATTTAAGTCTACTAAGTCATCTATTTCTATTTCTCCACTTTCTGCTACATCTCCTGCTATTAGCTCTATTACGTCTATGTTAATTGGCTCTTCTTCTACTTCTATATTTGTTATTGTGTGTGTTAAGTATCCTTTTTTACTTATTTCTATGTCATAGCTTTGTCCTTTTTCTAGTATTATTTCAAAACTTCCATCTTCTTCTGTTTCTATTTCTTCTATTATTTCTCTTTCCTCTGTTTGTTTTGTTACTTTTTGCCTTATTGGTTGTTCTACTCCTGTATTACTTTCTATTTGCTCTAATTGTTCTTCTGTTCTATATGCTCTTATTGTTGCTTTGTGCTTTCCTTCTATGTTTTCTGTTATTATTTTTCCTGCTATTATCGTTTTTGTTCTTTTTATTTCTAATATGTATGTTTTTGTTGTTTCTCTATCTTCTGCTGTTACTTTTATTTTGTATTCCTTGGTTTGTTCATTTCCTATTTCTAGTTCTCCTTTTAGTGTTCCTGTTTGTTTGTCTATTAGTATGTTTCCTTCTAGGTCTTGTAGTTCTACTTGCGCTTTTTCGTCTTTTAGTTTTAT
>CAOKMR010000157.1 GCA_948469815.1 uncultured Clostridiaceae bacterium
GTAGAAAAGAAAACAAAAAGAGAAGAATTACAAAAAGAGGCAATAGTAAAATTAAAATTATTAGGATATGTTTCTATGGTGGCAGAAAATTCTGGATGCATATTAAAGAAACAATATAAACAAATTTCTATTCAATTATCAGAAGCAATTAATTTAACAGTAGCATGGAAAAAGAGTGATGATGAAAGATGGAAAAAACGAAGTTAGGATTTTAAGCTGAAAGGCTTTTAATTAAGAGAAAAATTTATTTAAGGTTTTTCTTGGTAGCCCCCTTCACTATGACGCGCGCGTGGTTAACGATAATGGTAATAGAAACAACAACAATGTTAACAAACGTAATGGTGGGGCTCGCCCAGATTCACTTTTGATAAATCCTATAAAAGTGGATTTTAAATAAAAAATCAGAGAAATATATTTTAAGGAAAGTATATCAGTATTTTAAAGTGAAGGAATTTTTCTCTTTTCTAACCGCTAAAGAAATAGTGCGGTGGAAGAATATGAACGCTTACACGAGCAACGAATAGATAATCTATTTTTTGCAAGTTTTAAGGAGCGTTCTTTTTTTTAGGAGGAGATACAATATGGAATTAAAAGAAATTTTTACATTTGAAAATTTATATGATGCATATAAAGGGTGCAGAAAATCTAAGCAACATAAAGGAGAAGTAATACGATTTGAAGCTAATTTATCAAGTAATATAAGTAATCTTATGAACGATATAATTTCAAAGAAATATAAATTAGGAAAGTATAAAGAATTTTTAATATATGAGCCAAAAGAAAGAGTTATAGAAGCATTACCTTTTAGAGATAGAGTTGTTATAAAGTGTTTTTGTGATGTGGCATTAAGAGATAAAATTGATAGAAAACTAATATATGATAATGCAGCATGCAGAAAAGAAAAAGGAACAACATTTGCTATAAAACGATTAGAAAAATTTTTAAGAAATGAATATAGTAAAGAAAGAAACAATAAAATTTATTTTCTAAAATGTGATATAAGAAAATATTTTCAAAGCATAGATCACGAAGTGCTATTAAATTTATTGAAAAAAATAAATTTTTCAAGTGATGAAATGTGGATGATAGAAAAGCTAGTAAAGGAACAACCTAATAATGCAAATATTGGATTACCATTAGGAAATCAATCTAGTCAATGGTTTGCACTTCTGTATTTAAATGTAATAGATAGATATATTAAGGAAGATTTAAGAGTAAAAGGCTATATTCGTTATATGGACGATATGATTTTAGTTCATAGAGATAAAAGTTATTTACAATATTCACTTTCAAAAATCAAGGAGAAATGTGAACATGAGTTAAAACTATCACTTAATCAAAAAACACAAATAGGAATTGTAAAAAATGGAATAGATTTTTTAGGATATAGGCATATCTTAAATGAAGATGGTAGTATAACAAGAAAATTACGAGTTTCATCTAAACAAAGATTAAAAAAACATTTAAAAGCAATACATAAATTAAGGAATAAGAATATTGTTGATGATGAATATGTATATGTAAGAAAAAATGCATTTTATAACCATATTAAAAACACAAAAGAAAGCCAAAAATTAAAAAATGATACCTTTCCACAAAAACTTAAAAAAAATATGTAAAACTATTCCCAAAAAAAAGTTGTTATGATAGAATAAAAAAGAGATAATGTATTCATAAAATTTATATAAAAATTTTATAGACATACAAATATAGGAGTAGTATAGATGAGTAATTTTACTTTTTTAACCGAAGAACAATACTTTGGAAGTGATAAATTAGATATATTAGAGAAAAGAGGAACAAAAGCAGCAATAACAGATTTCTCTATTCTTTTAGGTACTTATGTTTCTGACAGCAATCATATTGATAATGATAGTTCTTTGGAGGGAAGAACAGGATATTATTGGACAAAGTCAGATGACGGAGATAATGACGCGCGCGTGGTTGACGCTAATGGTGATAGGCGCCGCAGCTTCTATGTTGACAAACGATCTGGTGGGGCTCGCCCAGCTTTACCGTTCTCATCAATCGGCTCAATCCCCACGAACGGAGAGAGTGGGAAAAGAGGAAGAGATGGTATCCTGGAAGTAGAGTATGGGTATTATCCACAAAAAGCAGTATCAAAAGATATGCAAGAAAGACTAGAAAGAGCATATAGAAGTGGTAGTATATCAAAAACAAGGAATAGCTATACAACAGATTCAAGGAAATATGATGCATATGATGAAAAATTTTTAGCAAAACAGCATGAAGAATATGAATATAATGGAAAAAGATATGTAAGAATAGAAGTTAATTCTGGAAAAAGCCAATATACTCTTTCAAATGGAGAAAGTTATAGAGACGGAGATAATGTATGGGTGGAAGTTTCTCCAGTAAAATGGTTAGTTGATGAGAGAGAAAAAGTTATGCTAACAGATAAATTAATTTTCTCTGGAGTACAATTTAATCATACTAGAGATTACCATACCAAAGACTTTGATAAAACAGACATAAAAACATTTATGGATAAATACTTGTCTAGAGATTTAGAACAATCAAGAGGTACAGTAACCTTAGGAGAACAAACAGAAGAAACAGGAGAATTTAAGCCAAGAAAATCTAGATTACAAAGATTAAATCCAGACAAAACGAAAACAGCTGATAGAACAAGAATGACAGATACTGAAATAATACAGAATTGGATTGAAGCAG
>CAOKMR010000158.1 GCA_948469815.1 uncultured Clostridiaceae bacterium
ATACTTCCTTTTGTAATTAAGTCTGCGTTTATTTCTCCTTTTGTAATTAAGTCTGCATTGATTTCTCCATCAGTTATTAAATCTGCATTGATAATTCCTTCTGTAATTAAACTTGCATTGATTCCTGCTCCAATTAACTTTGGATCAATAGTTCCTGACTTTATAAAATCTGCATTGATTTCGCCTTCTTGACTCATTACTGTTTCGTATGGTCCATTCATTCCATTATTGCTATAGGTTAATCCTAATTTGCTCCATCTATAAATTTTCCTTGCACCATTCAAACTACTACTGTCCATTACATATAAGGCTTCTTTTGTTTTATAAACATATCCTGCAAGTGCGGCATTTACTTGTTCCTCTATTTGATAGTTCACTTGCTCTGTCGATTCTTTCGCTGCTTGCTCTACTATACTTGGCAATACTACCTCATTCATATTTGCTTCACTTTTTATTATTTGAGTTATATAGTTTGATTTTACATATCCCATTTCGAATTCTACAAACTTACCTAATATTGCATCATAGATTGTTTTATATACTCTTTGTGTAACATTTATATTTAAGTGTGGTACATATACTGTTGAATAATCTCCTATGTTTAGTTTTTCTAGTTCTTTGTATTCTTGATATTCTTTTGTATTTGCTAATTCTACAAAGTTTACTGTTGTAGTAATTGTTGGTTTATCTATTTCATTTTTAAATTCTTCTTGCACTCTTTCTCGCATTGCCTGATATAATTCTGTTGTACTTGCAAATCCTTCTCCACTTTCTGTTGCTAGTTTCAAATCTGAATATTCTATTATTTTTATTATTGGATGTGGATATATGTCTATATTAGGGCTATCGATATATTTTTCTGGTAATAATATTCCATCAAAAGCCTTTGGCATTATTCTAGTTCCTACTGTTGTTCTATCTATTTGAAATTCAATTCCTGTTAGATTTTTTGCATATCTTATTTGCATTCCATTTGCAACGCCTCTTTTATTTACTATAGTTATGTTATAATTATCTCTTATGATTTCTCCGCCCCATCTATTGATAAAGGAATTGCTATCTTCTCCTATTAGTGATTCTACTAAATTTTTTCTAATATATCTTGCAGTAGATGTTTTGGTTATATTACTATATCCAATAAAATTATGCTCATATTGTGCGTGACTCAATATGTAATTTATTACTGTTTCTCCTGTCTGTCCTTTTGGATATATATCTTCTATTAAATTGTCATTCAAATCGTAGAATATGTGTGTAGCATATACTTCTATGTTATCAAGCCTTTTGTTGACATTCTTTATCCTAAAGGCTTGTCTTTTTCCATATCCTACATCTGTCACAATGATATTATCTTCCACGAGATTTGGATACAAATATCCACCTACTGGATAGGTTATATTTATATTAAATTCTCCATTTAGAACTTCACACACTTTTGCTGATATACAGTCTTTCAAAATTCCCAGACCATTATTATTAAAATTTTTTGTTCGTGAATTGTGTAATGTAATCATATTTTTCCCTTCTTATATGTACATTTTCTGATATACTATTTCTAGCTCTGTATAGTTTCCAAATATGCTTATGGTATTTTCTCCTGGTTTTAATTCAAAAAAAGGGCCATACACTCTATCGTTGGCACTTATTTTATCTTTGTATGCGATTTGTAATTCACAGTCTAGTTCTACATATTCATCTGGAGTTATTACCATTGTTCTATCATTTATGGTTAGTGATATTTCCCCCCATCCTGATACTTTTATGTATGGAAACATATTTGTATTGGCATTTGGTATATAGAATTCGTGCGTGATTCCTGTTAGATATTTCTTTCTATATTTTTCCTTGCCATAAGCAAATGGTTGTAATTCTAATTGCAATATGAATTGTCTGCTTATTCTAAATACTCTCTCTAATGGAATAGAATTTACAATTCTTGCTTTGTAGTATTTATCTATTTCATCACTAAAGGTTATATTTCCAAATGGCTCAAGCCATGTAGTGATTCTTCGAGGATCAATTCCTCTTTTTAAAGTACATTTTAGAGATATAGGATTGGATTCATAAGTTCCTTCATCTATACACAATGTTCCATTTCTACCTGGAATTGTTAATGTTTCCATTCTTCTTTTAGGTCTAGTGATAGGGGGTAAACTTTCAAGAATTACCCCCATATCTCTGGAATCTTTTCCGTTGTAAATAAAATATGCCATTATACAGTTCCTCCTTTTGCAGTTAATTGTTTTTGTCTGTAAAACTCTATTTCTTCTACTAGTCTTTCTATATCCTGCTCTCTTTCATTTACAAACTTATCAATTCTTAATGTAAAGTTACTATTATTTGTAGTTGTATTATTATTTGTAGTTGTTGTATTTCCTTGCATTCCTGCTGACTTACCATTTATTGATTGTAACCCTATATCTACTTTTGATGATAAATCTGGTGCAGATATCATAGATGCCATTTTTTCTTTTAAAGCTTTAGATTTATTATCAATACCATCCATAAATCCTTGGATCATATTTTCGCCCCACTCAATAATGTGTTGTCCTTCTCCTTCTTCTGCAGGTGAGTGGAATCCTAAAAATTTTGCAACTGCTCCTACAACATTTGAAACAGCATTTTTCACATTTTGAATCATTGATTTGATTCCATCTATAAATCCTTG
>CAOKMR010000159.1 GCA_948469815.1 uncultured Clostridiaceae bacterium
GCCTGTCACGCATGGGGTCACGGGTTCGAGTCCCGTACGCACCGCAAGTCTTTTTTGATTTATTAAAATTATTGGTGCGTTAGTTCAGTTGGTTAGAATACATGCCTGTCACGCATGGGGTCACGGGTTCGAGTCCCGTACGCACCGCGAAAATACTGATTATCAGTAGATTACATAACAGATACTCAATTTTACATTTTATTATATGTAAGATTGGGTATTAATTATTTAGAGCATAAAGTAGATGAGAATTTTATAAGTAAGGGGTGTTATAAATTCTCTGTCGAGAAAAATAATAATCCCAACCTCTCATATGAAACAATGCCATTTCTGACATTAACCTATAAAACAGACGAAGATGGCAAACTAACTAATGAAAATATTTCTGCATCAAGTCATAAATTTAATTTGATAGGTCCTTCTTCTGCAATATATAGTATTCTAAATAAGTATTTAGGTGTGGATTGGGACCAACTATCAAAGTTTGTAAACATACGTTCAGATATTGCACTTGCTCCTACGATGCAAATGCAAGAAGAGGGTACGGAATACGTAGTGAATGGAGATGTAACTCTATTCCCTCAAATACCTGAAAATATTTTGAAATAAGGCATTTTAAATCTTTTTCAACGTGTTAATTACGTAGATAAATGTTTATTTTAAGTAGTACGGTTTGTGATATGAGCAATAAGCTGAGTTGCTGGTAGCCCGTTCTGTGCAATTAGGATATATACACTGTCTATCTCCTGTTATAATTTCTAGTATAGTTGAACATGAAGAAAATAGTAGCGATATGCTTGTACTTAAAAATATAATAATCATTTTCTTTTTCATGACATCTTGTTAAATTTATATTATTATTCAGCCTCGCAGATAACCACAAAAATAGAAATAAAAATGCAATTTATTGACTGTCAAAATTGCATTTTTATTTTTTTTTGTTATTGAATATTATGTTCTTAATCCTCTTTTCGGTCTGTTTTTCCTCTTTTTGTACTCTTTGAATTTCATCTTGAACCATTCAAGTATAGGTATTCTGTCAAAGCATAACCGGAACTTTTTTTTCTCATGCAATACTGTATGAGGGTAAAAATTACTCCCAATAAAAATCTACTGACTCAGATTTATTCACCGGAATATTGCCTGTTCCCAGGCACTGCTTGCTAATGGATTGGAGCGGATGATCCACAAATGAATGTTTTGGAATAGTATGATTTTGCAAAATGGAGATAGATATATTTTCCGCAGTTATGTGACGATAGGCTTTATGTTTTTTCTTCATGGCATATTTATTGTTTGTTTCAGGTATTTCAGATGATAATAGAATACAGACAGAATCATCTTTCTCAACTTCAATAATAAGTCAAGAGGATATTCTGACCTTAGTTTGTCGATGGCTTTAGTTCATTGGGTGGCTCCTTTTTTATTGTGTACCAAGATGAATTGTTGTTGATGTGGAAATATATAAAAAATCATGCATTCAATGTGTTAATTTAAAATGGCTTCTTCTTTTGTAAGCCTGAAACAATACTTATTGCTTGTTTCCATTGTATTGTTTTTTAGCGGATCAGTCATCGCTATATCGTACTTACATTCAATTTTATTGGTTTGGTAAAATGTTAGTTTGAAATAAAAATGATTTCATGGATGGGGGTAAAACGGAACTTTGTTGTCATTCTGTCAAAAAATGAAGTTATTATGATGAAAAAGATTATAGCGACACGATAGTATAAACTATAGAATTACTAACTTTAATTTATTTTTCAATGAAAAAAGTATTATTATTTGCTGTTGTTTTTTCTTGTAGCATGTGGGCTAATGCTCAGTGTGTCACATGGGCAACCGAAGCTGGGTTATCTGCAATACAAAGAACTGGGTATGGAGAATGCTGGCGTCCATCCACTCGTTTAGGAATATCTGCAGATTATAATGTTAATAATGTGTTCTCTATGAAGTCGGGATTATATTATACTTTTAGAGGATACTCTGTAAATAATGGTGGAACATATAGTAA
The DNA here is from genome assembly GCA_948469815.1 of uncultured Clostridiaceae bacterium. Taxonomy (GTDB): domain Bacteria; phylum Bacillota; class Clostridia; order TANB77; family CAG-508; genus CAKPSH01. Next base: position 2,015 of record CAOKMR010000159.1, read on the forward strand.
TGGAGATGCTACATGGATAGAAAATGTTTCTCAGACAAGGCATTTTTTACAAGTTCCTATTTGGGTTAAAATCTCTATCCATAGCAACAATTCCACTAAATTTTTCTTTGAAATAGGACCATATATAGGATATTGTATCAAAAATCATATTGATAGTAATCCATATTATCTTACTATACCTTCTTCCGGTTTGGTTGAAGGATATCCTGGTGTGGGAGAAAGTACGGAGGGTGGTAGCAACCAGTTTCTATATCAACATGCGAGAAATTTCGACTGGGGAATGACGTCTGCTGTAGGTATTGAAAATCGGAGGTGGACGGTTAAGCTTCAATATGAAATGTCACTTGGGAAAGAATCTAAAAATGATAATATAGGTGTAAATTATAACAGTTTAACCCTCTCTATTGGTTATAAGCTAAATGTAAAATAATAAGATAATATATCGTTGGATTTTATATTTGTAATTATATCGGTATTTTTTAGCATGCTTCTATACGAAATATTATAAGAAATGCTTGGAAAAATCTCTGAGAGGATATGTGTTGATTTATTATTTTGCTTATAATATATGCCGCTGTGAATATCAGAAGAAAAGTTATTCACGGCGGTTTTGA
>CAOKMR010000160.1 GCA_948469815.1 uncultured Clostridiaceae bacterium
TTTGAAGGGGAAAAATTTTTTAAGAAATTTCCCGAAATATATTGACACTATCATTTTCCTGTAAAAAATTGACTTTTTTTGTGCATTGTATTATAATTATGGCATATTTTATGAGAGGAATATGTTGAAATATGTATAATTTGGTTGTTTTTGCTTCTGGTAATGGTTCTACTTTACAGGCTATTATTGATAATATTAATTCTGAAAATCTTAAGGCTAATATTCAATTAGTTGTGTCTAATAATCCTGATGCTTTTGCTCTTTCTCGAGCTAAAAATGCTAATATTCCAACTTATATTATTAAAAGTAAACTGTCTTCTGAGATTGATTCTGAATTATTAGAGGTTCTTTCACATTATGATATAGATTTGATAGTTCTTGCTGGATATTTGAAATTAATTGGTTCTGGTCTCATTAATAAATATACAATTATTAATACACACCCTGCACTACTTCCTAAATATGGTGGTAAGGGTATGTATGGAATGAATGTTCATCGTGCTGTGATTAATGCTCATGAAACTAAAAGTGGTGTTACTCTTCACTATGTTAATGAAAAATATGATAGTGGCGATATTATAAGTCAAACTGTTGTTGATGTTTTTCCTGATGATACGCCTGAGGATTTGGCTACTCGTGTGCAGAGGGCAGAGAAAGTACAATTAATTAATGTTTTAAAGGAATTCGAAAAATAATTGCCATTTGGCGTAACTGGAACAGTGAAGCGTGAAAAATTTATGAAAGGAAGGTTTTTATTTATGGAGAAAAATGTAGATGTTGCAATCATTATGGGTAGTGATTCTGATTTATCTGTTATGCAAAATGCTGCAAAGGTTTTAGAGGATTTCGGAATAAGCTATGAAATGACTATTTTATCTGTTCATAGGTGCCCAGATGAGGCTGCGAAGTATGCAAAAAGTTTAAATGATAGAAAGGTTAAAGTTATAATTGCTGGTGCAGGTGGTGCTGCTCATCTTCCTGGTGTGTTTGCTGCACAAGTTCCTTGTCCTGTAATTGGTGTTCCTATTCATTCTAAGTTAGATGGCGTTGATTCTTTGTATTCAATAGTTCAAATGCCTTCTGGAATACCTGTTGCAACTGTCGCAGTTGATGGTGCAAAAAATGCTGGAATTTTAGCTACAACTATTTTGGCTACATCTGATGATGCTCTTCGTAATAAGATTATAGATTATAAGAAGTCTATGGAGTCTTCTGTTTTGGCTAAAAATGATAAATTACAGAAATTAGGGTATAAAGATTATCTAGCACAGATGTAAATCATCTGTACGATTAATGACATATGTAGGGGCACATTGCATGTGCCCAATGAAATTGCAAGAATTTTTATTTTTTAATGGGCACATGCAATGTGCCCCTACAATAAATATAATCATAAATATATTAAATTATTAATATATAATTTGTATTAAAGGAAAGGAAATGATGAAAATGAATAAAATTAGTAGTGGGAAAGTTAGAGAAATTTATGCTGTTGATGATGATAAGTTAATGATGGTGGTTTCTGATAGGATTTCTGCTTTTGACTCTATTCTACCTTGTATGATTTCAAATAAAGGACAAGTTTTAAATAAGATTTCTGAGTTTTGGTTTGATTATGTTAAAGATATTATTCCAAATGATATTATTGCTACAGAGTTAAAGGATTTTCCTGATGAGTTTAGAACTCCTGAATTTGAGGGAAGAAGTATGCTTGTTAAGAAATTAAAAATGATACCTGTTGAGTGTATTGTTAGAGGTTATATTACAGGTTCTGGTTGGAAAAGTTATAAAGAAACTGGAGAGGTTTGTGGAATTAAACTTCCTGAAGGTTTAAAAGAGTCAGAGAAACTTCCTGAACCTATATTTACTCCAACTACTAAAGCAGCAGAGGGTCATGATGAAAATATTACTTTTGAAGAAATGTGTAATTTAATTGGAAAGGATTTAGCTGAAAAGGTAAAAGCTAAAACTATTGAGATTTATAAAAAATGTGCTGATTATGCATTGACAAAGGGAATTATAATTGCTGATACTAAATTTGAGTTTGGATTAGATGAAAATGGAAATTTAGTATTAGGTGATGAAGTTTTAACTCCAGATTCTAGCCGTTTTTGGCCAGCAGATGATTATGAAATTGGACGTTCTCAAAAGAGTTTTGACAAACAATTTATGAGAGATTGGTTAAAAGCAAATAATTGGGATGCTAAAAATCCAACTCCTATTCCTCAAGATGTTGTTGATACTACAAGAGCAAAATATATTGAGGCTTATGAGAGATTAACTGGTAAGAAATTTTAATTTTAAAAATGTATTTTAAAATCACTTATAATTGTAACATATATTATTTATAACAATTTATTATTTAACACAAAAAGGAGCCTCAGTATACTGTGGCTCTCTTTTTAGTTAGGTTTAGCGTATTTCTATATCTTCTATCACGTCTACGTCAAAACACGCTCCCTGATTATCCTGAGGATAGCCTTTAATGGTACATATCTGATTCCCATACTTAAGCGCTTTGGCCCTCTTTTCCCCTAACTGCTGACATATATTCTGATATCCTTCATCAGTGATCTCATCATTCTCAGCAAATTCTA